>NZ_DXVR01000109.1:0-7900 GCF_019417265.1 Bacteroides sp. | reverse complement strand
TTATGTCAGGTCCGAACGCAAGTATAGAAGAGATATTAGATAAGTTATATACAGGCAATGTAATTCGTTTATAATTTAATCCTTATATGTAAGGTTTACTTTAGAGATACCTAGTACAACATTAAATAAATAACTAGCCAAATATCATGTATGGTGTTATACTTATAATATCAACGGAAATGAGGTATCAGTATGGCACACGCACGATCTATTACACTTACAAATGAAGAAGTTTTGTACCTTCAGTCACTCACTCGTCAGCGTACAATTCAAGCGCAGGTAGTTGACCGCGCTAAAATGCTTCTTTACAAAGCACAGGGAGCATCGAATAGCGATATTGCTGAACGTTTAGATGTAAATATAAACACCGTTAAACTCTGTCTTTCCAAGTTCAGGGAAGGCGGTGTACAGCGTGCTCTGTTCGATGACAAACGCAAAGGACGACCTGTTGAAATCACAGATGACGCTATTGCATGGATCATCAGCATTGCTTGCCAGCGTCCTACCGATCTTGGCTACGCACAGGAACTTTGGACTTTAAAAAATCTTCATCAGTACATCCAAAATCACGCAGAAGAGGCTGGATATTCAAGGCTTACAACTATCACAAAACCAATGGTACAGAAGATACTGAACCAATCCGAAATTAAGCCGTTCAAAATCAAGTATTACTGTGAAAAACGGGATCCTGATTTTGAGACTAAGATGCATGATGTCCTTGTTGTTTACAAACAGGTTGAAATGCAGTTTGACGAAAACGGAGACATCATAGTTTCAACTGATAGTCCAATGATTCATACCATTTCCTGCGATGAAAAGCCGGGAATACAGGCTATTGCAACAACAAGTGATGACCTCCGTCCGACGGAAGGAAACGGCTGTGTATATCGTGACTATGAATATAAACGCCTTGGCACATTGTCTTTAATTGCCGGAATTGATCTTCTCACAGGAATAGCTATTCCTGTTGTAAGTGAAACTCACAAAAGTTCCGATTTCATCTGTCTTCTGAAGAAACTTGATGAAATGTATCTGGAAGGGGATGTTATCAGGATTATCTGTGACAACCATTCTGCACACAAAGCAAAGGAAGTGCAGAATTATCTGGCTACAAAGCCAGAAGGACGTTACGTATTTGTGTTTATACCAAAGCATGCATCCTGGCTCAACCTGATTGAATGTTTCTTCAGCAAAATGGCAAAACAGATGTTGAAAGGAATACGAGTCAAATCAAAGCAGGAACTGGCGGACAGAATCTATCAATATTTCGATGAAATCAATAAAGAGCCTGTGGTATTTCATTGGACATATAAACTTGATGAAATATCCGAAGAAGAAGCTAACCCCAATATGGCCAGTTAATTATTATTCAATCTACTAGTACATTGAATAATAATTAAGACTAAATCGAGAATGTTTTATTGGCAAGCACCATGAAGCATTCTCGATTTTTCTGTTACAAGGTAATTTCGATAAAATGTCTCAAAGCATAACAAATTTTTGAACAGTAGAGAAAGTTATGCCATACCATCTTTCTCCCAACGGCTTTGCCTGTGGGTGTTCATCGGCTTATGCTACCTTCTGGCGATATAAAACCTTTAACCTGCACTATTTTCGACACTACTTATTTTGGCGGTATCTCAAGAAATCATGTCTTTCACATTTCCCCAACAAGGCTCAATAATTCTATTATGGGTAACTACCTCGACTTCGGTCTTAAAATCGCACACAGGGGCAACACAGGCTCTCACAGGGGCAAGAGAAAGTTGATTTGTCTGTCTAAAAAATGAATTTGTGCATATTTACGGTTTTTTCTCTGTTTTTGGTCTATGGCATAAAGCCAATTCTGTCTTCACATCGCCAAAGTTTCCTCCGATTTTTCAAAACAAAAATTTTGACTTGCAACTGTTCTTTTTCAGAGTTAACATCACACACCACGAAGGAGATTTCTTCTGCTTCGTGTCCTGTGTTCTACAGGATGTATCCATCTCCATGAAAGTCAGCGGTGTTCCTTTGCGGAATATTTTGTGCCTGACCAGAAGTGGATAGGCTATACCACTCTTGCACACTTGGTTGCTGAAAAGATGCGTAATTCCGAGAAAGATGCTTAACAGTTGAGATTGCCACTATTTTGCCAAACATTGAGATTGGGGTTGATTCTATGGTTAAAGAAAATTTTATTTATGTGGGTATCGATTTACATAAAGAAACCCACACAGCAGTTATGATTGACTGCTACAATCAAAAGCTGGGAGAGATTACTTTCCCAAACAGACCAGCCGATTTTCCTAAGCTGGTAGCGAAAGTGAAAAAATGTAATACGGATGGTAAGACTATAGTTTTTGGTCTGGAGAATGCTTATGGTTACGGCAGACCTTTAGCGGTGTGGCTGATTGATAAGGGGTATTTTGTTAAGGATGTAAATACTGCTATTTCTCATCGTCAGGCAAAGCACCGTGGTGCCATGTATCGCAAGAGCGATAGCGACGATGCAGAAGCTATTGCACTTGCAACTCTAAATATGCTTGATAAACTTCCGGATGCCTGCCCCAATGATGCGTACTGGTCACTTGGTCAGTTGGTGCATCGCAGGGATAACATCATGAAACAGCGAACCAGACTGGTTAATCAGTTGCACGAGCAGCTGTGTATTGCATATCCGTCTTACAAGTCATTTTTTAATGACATCAGTAGACCTACTGCACTGTACTTCTGGGAGCATTATCCATCCAGAAAGTATCTTAGGGGTAAGTCTGTGGAAGATTTACGTAAGGAACTTGTTCCCGTCAGCCACAATAGATGTTCGACCAAAAACTGTGAGAAAATCTTGGATGCGGCAGCAAGTGACAAGGTAAAAAATAATGCTTACCAAGATGCCAGGGACATGGTGACTCTTAGCATTGTCAGTGATTTACAGCACTATGACAGCCAACTGGCAGAGGTAGACAAGATGCTGGAACAGATGTATAAGATGCTTGGCTGCACGCTTACAACCATTCCCGGTGTAAATGTTATCACAGCAGTGAAGATTCTTGCTGAAATCGGTGATATCAAACGCTTTAGTAATGCTAATAAGTTGGCACAGTTTGCAGGAATTGCACCACTTCATTTATCATCTAGCGGTAAGGGGAAAGATGTAGCTACCAAGCAGGGTAACAGACGATTGCAGGCAACCATTTATTTCCTTGCAATCCAGATGGTGCAGGTATCCTCAAAGGGTACACCGAGAAATTCGGTGGTACGGGCATACTACGAGAAACGTAAGGCAGAGGGGAAAACCAGCCAACAGGCTTTGATTTGTATTTCAAGACGGTTAATCAGTATTATTTACGGAATGTTAAAGAACGGTACGGAGTACCGTATGCCAGTAGTGGAAAGTGCTGGCGAAAAGTAGTGAAATAATGGCAAATATGTAGTAGAATTTTAAGCAGATGTGATAGTCAGCTTTGGGAGGTGTACGCATTTTCCGGAAGAGTGGCATCGGCTTGGATTATTATAAGGGTAAAGAGTTTATGTCAAGAGTGGTAGTAGCTCCTATAGTTTATTACCAAGTGAAGGTGAAATTGGAACATATAGAGAGTTATTAGATGCAGGTGAGGTTGGAGATAATATTACACCACATCATATGCCTTCTGCGGAATATATGTCCCAGTATGGAGTAGGAAGGGAAGATGGTCTTTGTATGAATATGGAAATGCCTAGTCCAGGTACGGGAGGGCGACATCGTTTGACCGACACTTATGGAAGAAATATGACAGATGCAGAAAAGGCATATTATTATTCGTTATCCCCTAGAGATGCACTGGCATACGATATTGCAAATATGAGGCAAATATATCAGAGTCAAGGTTTATATTCTGAGATACGACCGAAATTGCAAGAATATATCAAGAAATACATGGAATTAATGCCTGAATTATTTGATAAATAGAAGAGGAGAATTAAGCAATGGATAAAAAAAATCAGATACAACAATTAATCAATTCCAGGAAGCTGAGTACTGATGAGGAATATGTGTTATTTGAAGGTGCCTTGCAGGCATTGCATTTGAATATAACGATTGATGATATTGCTGAAATATGTAAAGCTTTTGATGATGATACAAAAGATGATGAAGTTATGTTTGGAATTATTCATCTGATTGAACAATTGCAAGGAGAGGAGTACTTAAAGAAGATTGCAATATGTACACCAGATATGAAGGAGGCTCATGATTGGGCAATGACGTTAAATAAGAGAATAATTAACAGTCAAAAATATTTTGAAAAGTACATTGAAATTATTGGCGATTTGGAAAAGGAATACAAAGAAAAAATATTAAAACTGTTAGTTGATGTTAAAAATGATAATCCTAAAAAATTTGGTGACAAAATAAATATGTTGATTGAGCGGACAGTATAGTAACTTTATTTATGTCTCCACTTAAGGATGCCCACCACTTAAAAATCCAACAACGGTCTTTAATTTAATTGAAATGGATCTAAAGTATAGAAAGATCCAAGAAGATTTAATATAAAGACCTTAGAGCACAATTTATTCTATGGGTGCATTTAAGGACATCCAAATTCAAAACTGAATATTGATTCTAAGATTTAAAACGCATTGTTTTCATAGCACTTGGTGCTGTGGAGACAATGCGTTTTTTCGATGATAATTTTCAAATTCTTTTCCAGACTGCTAATATCGGTCTACTCCTTGCGAATATCGTGCCCAAAGTCTGTCTTTTGGGCATCTCATAAAGAGAAAGTGCACAGTTAGCTCAAGAAAACATTGCTAGCGAAACTCTGGTATTGAACTTTAACAAGTAAATATTATTCGAAATTGAACCATCAGCGCATCCTCCAACAGTATAAGTATAATGCCAGAGGCCAGGTTATCGGAGTCGTGGACGGCAACCAGAATCCCATTTCCTATGATGTGGACAGCTGGGGACGCATCACAGGCATTGGCTTTGCGGACGGGGTGAAGGAAGGCTATGAATACACCCCCGCCGGGCAGGTCAGCAGGACTATAGACGGCAACGGCAATGCAGTGCAGTACCGTTACAACAGTCTCGGCAAGGTCAGCGAGCGGACGGATCAGCTGGGATTCACAGAGACCTTCCGGTATGACGAGGAGGGCAACCTGTCCCTGCACATCGACCGGGACGGAAGACAGCTACAGCGTGCCTGCAACGTGTTCGGTCAGCCTGTATATGAGAAGGCATCCGATGCGGAAGGAAAGCACACCAATATCAGCACCTGGCACTATGACAGCCTGGGCCGGGTGACCCGTGCCGTCTGCGACGGGAAGTCCTATGAATACATCTACGATGCATATGGTAACCTGAAAGAAAAGCGTTCCAACGGGAAACGCTTAGTTTCCTATGCCCATGACAGGGCAGGGCAGATCACGGAGATCAGGGATCCCGCGGGAGTCTGCACCCGGTATGAGTACGATATCTTAGGACGCAGGAGCCGTGTTTACAACAATGACGGACTGGAAGTGCGCTACGGCTACGATGCCCTGAACCGCATCCGCCATATCCGTTATGGCAATGGTGTGGAGACCGCCTATACCTACGATGGTGACGGTAACATCCGCACTCTGGAAACCAGAGCGGGCGAAAATGTCCTGCTCTCCTTTGCATACCAGTATGACGGTAACGGAAACCGCACGGCGAAGACAGGCACACAGGCAGCTCTGGGCGGCATCACTTCCGAAATCACCGCAGGGAATAATGCGCTGGATCTCTCCTACAATTATGATGTCCGAGGACAGCTTCTGGAAGAGCGGCGGAACGGCGCTTCTGTTTCGTATGCCTATGACAAAGCCGGGAACAGAATCCGGAAGACGGATGCACAGGGAGAAATCCGCTATCTTTATAATGAGAAGAACCAGCTGGTCGAAGAGGAAAGCCCTGCCGATAGAAAACAGTTTTCTTATGACCGTCAGGGCGGTATAATAGAGGAGAAAAATGCAGCCGGGATCCGTCGGTTCTCCTATAACAGCCGCCACCAGCAGACAAGGGTGGAAACCGAAACCGGCAGCGTGCAGGAGAACCGCTATGACGCGGAAGGCCTGCGTTTTGAACTGCTGGAAAACGGCAGGAGAACCAGCTTTGTATACCACGATGGAGAGCTTCTGCAGGAGGAGGGAAGAGAAGAGCAGGGCACCAGTTATCATCTCGGGGCAGGGATGGAAGCGTTCCGCAGAGGACAGGAACTGTCCTACTACCACAGGGATGAACAGCTCAGCACGACGTTTATTACCGGCGGACATGGAGATGTTCTGAACAGCTATCAGTATGATGCCTTTGGCGTACCCCTTGAGACCACAGAACAGCTGAATAACCGCATCCGTTATACGGGCCAGCAGTATGATGAACTGACAGAGCAGTATTACCTGCGGGCGAGGTATTATAATCCGGTTGCCGGGCGTTTCATGCAGGAAGACGTCTATCAGGGGGATGGACTGAATCTGTATGCGTACTGCGGGAATAATCCGGTGGTGTATGATGATCCGAGTGGGTATGCAAGTACGTCAACAGGTAAAGCTTGTCCACCACAGGGGAAAATTAGTGAAAGTGTTGATGGGAGTGGTAGTACAACCGCAGATATTTACTCTTTTGGTAATAAATCAGCGCCAAGAGGAGCAAGACCTCAACAGGACTTTAATGTTGAAAACTTTGATAGTATTGTAGGCCCTGAAACCGGTCCATTACCGAAGGGAGCATCTAATGTATTGGATGTTAATTCAGCACCTTTAAGTGGACACTATCATATGTTGCCAGCAGGAACACAGATGCCAGATGGTTTAGATATTATTGCTGATGGTATAGATGTTATACCTAATTCTCCTCATGGCGTGGGACATCATACTATTTTCCCGACACGAGCAATGACGGTTAATGAGTTTAATGAGTTATACAAATCATTACCATGGCAATACGGAGGAAAAAAATGACAAATATGTATGAAACATGGTTGATGGAGCAAATACATAGTATTGCTAATTTTCCATATGAAGATATAAAGATATTGGATAAATATCCATTGGATGTGTCAAAACAAGTTCTTAAAGTTTTAATTGAGAATTCATGTTTAGGACAAAATTATGGTCCTATAGATATTAGTCGTAAAAAAATCAATGAAATTAATAAAGATTGGCTAAATCAATTTCTTCTTGAGGTTGCGAGCACGTGTATTGACTGTTCAGATGAATGGGAATATAGGCGATTAGTTGAATTAGTTGTTCTTGTGATTCCTGAATTGAAGCAAGAAGTATTAAAATTGGGTGCACAATCTGAGAATGAAGAAGTGAGAGAAGTAGTAGAAGATTTTCAAAATTTGTGAAATCTGCTTATGCAAAAAAGAATAACAGTTTTCGTAGCTGTGCAACAAATTTGTAACATTTACTCTTGACGATCCTAAAATACCCATGTTACAATGGCACGCAACAGGGGGTATTAGGGGGATAAAATATTCCCTTAATTCCTAAACACAAACAGAGTCGGGGATGTTCTTCTTGGCTTCAATAGTCACGGAGTATCTCCGATTTTTCTTTTACAGGGCAATCCCGATAAATTTGTTCCAAAGCATAACAAATTCCCAAACAGCAGAGAAGGTTATGTCACACCACATTTCTCCCAACGGCTCTGCCGGTGGGTGTCTCCCAGCTTATGCCGTCCTCCGGCGGCATAAGTCCTTTAACCTGCACTATTTTCGACCCTATTTATTTTGGCACTATCTTAAGAAATCAAATCTCTCACATTTCCCCAACAAGCCTTAAAAAGTTTATCATGGGTAACTACCTCGACTTCGCTCTTAAAATCGCACACAGGGGCAACACAGGCTCTCACAAGGGCAAGAGAACGTTGTTTTGTATGTTCGGATAGTAAATTTGTGCATCTTTACTGTTA
>NZ_DXVR01000108.1:0-7910 GCF_019417265.1 Bacteroides sp. | reverse complement strand
TTATTACTCAGTACTTTAAATTATTTTCTTTAGAAATGTGTTGCGGAATTAAGGGATATATAAATATAAGTTGTATATACATATAAATAATCTGTATTTATAGAAAATGTCGAATCAGAAATATTTTGTTTCATGCCCAGGATAAGTTTTTATTCGTGTGATTACTTCCTTCTATTACAACCGTAATAAATGTTAATTATTTTGTTTATTTGAAAAATAGTTGTTTCTTTGCAAAAGTTTCCAATGGAAAATATTATTTTAAGTGGTGAATAAAATAATTAGGGTGTCCAGTTCGTTGTACCAAATTTAGCTCACTTTCCTAAGCGTTTTGATTCGTTCTGTTACCCAGTTTTTGGACAAGTGCTCGGTTGACCAAGTACTGATGTCCTTCAGTTTAACATTTACAATGCGCTCTTTGAAATTAATTGTTTTTGTAACGGATTCGTTCGAGACTTTTGGATATAACGGTATCGTCAGAACAAAAGACGTTACGCCGTACAGCTTGTTCGGTGACTTTTTGCCCTTATAGATGCCAAAAGTAGATTCAATAATGTCGGATGATACATTGATGCTCATGTTAGCAGTGAGAAGAGCTTCTTCCCTATTGAAGTATTCAAGCATCTTGATACCAGCATGTACCTGTCTGGAATGTGCATTTCCTAAGACATGAGTAATGATATGGAGCTTGCACTTCCTGCTCGTCATAATCGAGAAGCCTTCGTTCTTGCAGATGGCCTCGACGTGTCTTACAGCACAAAGTACAGCCTGCAGTTCCTTCAGCAGAGATTCATAATCCTTTATGAAGGCATACGCTTCCTGTATTTTCTCTGGTAGCGTGTCATAACAGTCAAGCATTTCATTACCCCAGAACACCCATGAAGACATATTCATGAACCGTGATATAGTTCTCATATTGGGAGGCAGCAAGTATGCCTTGTCGGTCAGATGATACTGCAATCGTTTCTTGCCAAGGAGTGTTGTAAACTCCACAAAATCAGATTGTTTCTCATAGACATTCTTGAGAATCACACCCATGGAATGACTGATGTCTGCATGATGTATATGCCTGGAGCCAGTGATGCCCTTGGTCAGATTATGACCATTGTCACTTATGATGTAATCGGGAGCATTTCCTGCAGATTTCTCTGCTTCCTCTATTCTGCTTTGAACGTCATCGCCGTTGAAGCCCTTGCTAACCGACATGTCAAGAATTGTGACATCCTCGTGTTTTATAGGGCGCCCCTGATGCTCGGAAGGAATTGCAAGAGTCAAGAGAAGCTTCTGCCCATTTATGGCAATACTCTCGTCTACGACCATTGCAAACTTCTTGTCCTTGCATGGCTGCTCATCCTGATAGACAGAGAGACCAAGTTTCTTCACCCAGTTTTCTATGGTGTTGTAGCACGGAACCTTTCCAAATGTATCACCCAACAGCTCGGCGAAGATCTCCAGGATAGTCACGACTGTGCGCAACCCACATGGTGTACGCATGTAGATCAAAACGCAGAGTTGGATGACTACAAGAGGGGATCTATGTCCGGGAACAGGCTCGAGAGAAATCGACTTTGTTCGTCGGTCAATGTTATCTTCCGAACGTCTTTTTTTTTAAGTTCCTTCTTGGTTTTGTCATACTTAGCCTTGATCTTGTCTTTTTGAGATGCAAGTTTCTTGTTCTCCTTACGAAGACGTTTTAGCTCATCAAGGAGAGACTCTTTCTCTTGGTTTGAATCTAACTTTTTCATTGATTTACATATCTTGAAATTACATTCAAAGTTACTAAAAATCAACGAATTATGCAAATTTTCAAAGAACTATTCCGTTGCTTAAAATGTTAAATATCAGAGCGTTAGTTTTGTAACTTAATGGGTGATTTCAGCATCTGTTTTTCGGAACATCTAACTGGACACCCTATAAAATAATAAAACAATAATACATTATGAAGTATCTAATAGTAGGAGGTGTGGCAGGAGGAGCCACTGCAGCGGCAAGAATTCGCAGAAACACGGAGAAGGCTGAGATTATCATGTTCGAGAAAGGACAGTACATCTCGTATGCCAACTGTGGATTGCCATATTATATCGGCGGAGTGATAGACGACAGGAATAAACTCTTCGTGCAGACTCCGGAGGCTTTCGGAAAGAGATTTAATATCGACGTTAGAACAAATTCGGAAGTTATATCGGTTGATGTGAAGAATAAGACAGTTGCTGTTCGCACCAAGGACGGCAGGGAATATACCGAGCAGTATGACAAACTTCTGTTGTCGCCTGGAGCATCGCCGGTGGTTCCACCGTTGCAGGGAATTGACAGTAAGGGTATATTCACACTGAGAAACGTAAACGATACTGACAAAATCAAAGAATATATCAGCAAAAACACTGTAAAGCGTGCCGTTATTGTGGGTGGCGGTTTTATCGGTCTTGAAATGGCTGAAAACCTCAGACATGCAGGAATGGAAGTGGCTGTAGTGGAAATGGCAAATCAGGTGATGGGACCTATCGACTATTCCATGGCGGCACTCGTGCACGAACATCTGCAACAGCAGGGCGTGAAGCTGTATCTTGAACAGGCGGTTGAGTCTTTCAAGGACAACGGCACTTCGCTTGATGTAAACTTCAAGTCCGGAATTTCGCTTACTGCCGAATTGGTGATACTTTCTATCGGTGTACGTGCCGAGACAAGACTTGCGGCAGAGGCAGGATTGAAACTGGGCGAGATGAAGGGTATCTATGTAAACGAATTTCTTCAGACATCGGATGCCGACGTATATGCGGTGGGCGATGCAATAGAGTTCCCTCATCCAGTAACAGGCAAGCCATGGCTTAACTTCCTTGCAGGACCGGCAAACCGTCAGGCAAGAATTGTGGCCGACAATATGGTGTTCGGCAACAAGGTGAAATACGAAGGCTCGATAGGAACTGCCATTGCCAAAGTGTTCGACCTTACGGTAGCTTCTACAGGTCTTCCTGCAAAGCGTCTGAAACAGATGGAGATACCGTATCTTTCGGCTACTATACATTCAGGCTCACACGCCGGTTATTATCCCGGAGCGTTGCAGATGGATATAAAGATTACTTTCTCACCGGAGGATGGTCGTTTGTACGGAGCGCAGATTGTGGGTTATGACGGTGTGGACAAGCGTATAGACGAGTATGCTTTGGTAGTGAAGAACGGAGGTACAGTGTATGACCTTACAAGACTGGAACATGCGTACGCTCCACCGTTCTCGTCAGCCAAAGATCCTGTGGCTGTTTCAGGTTATGTGGCAGGAAACATCCTTTCCGGCAAGATGACTCCGCTTTACTGGCGCGAGCTTCGCGATGCAGACCTTTCGAAAGTCACTCTTATAGACGTGAGAACCCCTGACGAATATTCTTTGGGCAATATCCACGGCTCGATAAATATCCCTCTTGACGATATGCGCGACAGAATGGGCGAGATACCGACAGACAAACCTGTATTCCTGTATTGCGGAGTAGGGTTGAGAGGTTATCTTGCATCTAACATCCTGAAGGAAAACGGTTTCAAGGATGTGCGTAATCTGATAGGCGGTGTAAAGACATACAAGGCAGCCGTTACAAAAGTCTGCACTCCAGATGACGATGCCTTGAAGTGTGCTGTTGAGGCAAAAGAGGCATGTTCGTGTGTAGTGGAGCAGAGTGAAGCAAAGACCATAAAGGTTGATGCATGTGGTATGCAGTGTCCTGGTCCGATATTGAAACTGAAAAAGACAATGGAAGGACTCAAACCGGGTGAGAGACTTGAGATATCGGCTACAGATGCCGGTTTCCCGAGAGACGCTGAATCATGGTGCCGCACTACGGGTAATAAGTTCATATCTTCTTCACCATCTGCAGGTATATATAAGGTCGTTATTGAGAAGGCTACAGCATGTGCCGCAGAGGCAGTAAAGCAGCAGCCTTCGGCAGACGGAAAGTCATTCATCCTTTTCAGTGATGACCTCGACAAGGCTCTTGCCACATTCGTACTGGCAAACGGAGCTGCTGCCACAGGAAAGAAAGTTACTGTCTTCTTCACATTCTGGGGACTGAATGCCATCAAGAAGGAACGCAAGCCGAGTGTTCAGAAAGACATCTACGGCAAGATGTTCGGCATGATACTGCCTTCAAGCTCTAAGAAACTCAAACTCTCGAAGATGAATATGGGCGGTATCGGCTCGAAGATGATGAGATACATCATGAAGAACAAGGGTATCGAATCGCTGGAATCCCTCAGACAACAGGCTATCGACAATGGTGTAGAGTTCATTGCCTGCCAGATGTCGATGGACGTAATGGGAGTGAAGAAAGAAGAATTGCTCGACAATGTAACGATAGGCGGAGTAGCCACATACATGGACAGAGCACAGGAGTCAAACGTAAATCTGTTTATCTGACGCATGGAGAAAATATCATGTATATGCAAGATGCGTGAACTTTATAAGGCTATCACCGAACTGGAGGATAGCCTTATGGAGATTTACGGCATATCACTCAACGAGGCTATGGTGATGTGCAGCATTGGCAGCAGGAAAGTTGCCGCAGGAGAGATTTCACAAATTACGGGATTTAAGTCGTCGCACCTTTCTAAAGTGCTTCGCTTGATAGAGGACAAGGGATTTCTGATAAGGGATTTCGGCGACAAGGACAAACGTCAGATTTATTTCTCTCTCACAACAGAGGCCATGCAGTGTATGGAGAAACTGAAGTGCGAAGGTCTGCCCGTACCGGAACTTTTGAGTGAGTTTTTCGCGTGCGGACATGGAGAAAAAATGTAAGTATTATTTTAATTCTATAGATATATGAAGAAAATAGCATTACCGACAAGAAATGGCAATATTGACGACCATTTCGGACATTGTGCGTTCTACACGATTATAACTGTCAATGATAATAATGAAGTTGCAAAAACAGAAATCATGCCTTCACCTGAAGGATGCGGATGCAAGTCGAACATTGCATACCAGCTTCAGGAAGACGGCGTGACACTTATGCTTGCCGGCAATATGGGTATGGGTGCCCTCAACAAATTATCGTCTTGCGGAATCGAGGTTGTGAGAGGTTGCAGCGGTTCTGTAATGGATGTGGTTGAGGCTTATCTAAAAGGCGAGTTGAAAGACTCTGGCGAGGCATGCAGCCATCATGGTGAGGACGGACATGAGTGCCATAATCATTGATTTTAATATTGCATTAATATGAAAAAATGAGCAACAGGAGCTGGGGCTTGGGTTGCTCATTTTGCGTATGTATGGGGTAAAAAATTATTCTTGGTTTGCAAGGAAAGAGTTCTTTTATTATTTTTGGAAATACATTGCATTTTAGTCATTAATAATTGAATATTCAGATGGAAATATATCATGGAAGTTACACTTCAGTACAAACGCCGGAAATAATTAAAGGTAAGTTTACAAAAGACTTTGGAGAGGGGTTTTATTGCACTGAATTAAAAAAACAAGCCGAAAAGTGGGCAAGGCGTTATGATACTCCAGTGGTGAGTATATATGAATATAAGCCATTTGGAGAACTCAAAATTCTTTGTTTCGATGATATGACTGATGAATGGCTGGATTTTATTGTGGCATGTCGTAGTGGTAAGCCACATGATTATGATATTGTGATAGGCGCAATGGCAAATGATCAAATCTATAATTATGTTGCAGATTTTATGAATGGGATACTGACAAGAGAACAGTTTTGGGTAATGGCAAAATTCAAATATCCTACTCACCAGATTAATTTTTGTACTAAAAAAGCATTACAATGTATTACATTCAAAGGTTATGAGGAGATAAAAAATGAATGGAAGAGAAGATAGAAAACAGAATGATTTATTCTTTTTATGCAGCTTAATAGAATATATCGGAAGGCAAACAAAAAATGAACGTAGTGTCATTGTCAATGCTTTAGGTCGGAAAGGACTGGAGCATTATTATGAATTGGCAGAGGTATATCATTGTGAGAATATTGATAAGGTAACAGACGAAATCGTTAATAAGTATGGTATAGTTCCCGGACACTATGACAATGTTTCAAAGGCTGAAGACGGTATTCCTACGCATTGGGATATTGGCAAAGTTGTACAACGTATTATCCTCAAATTGGCTGATAATTCGGATGGAGACATAATTAGTGCCCTTATAAAAGTCTATAATTCATGGATTATTACTAAAATTGATGACTATAATAGTTCTATGTATTATGAGAATACAAGTTATCAGTATGAATCGTTATTGGCGGGGAAGGCTTTATAAATAAATTTAAATATCAATGCTATGGATAATTTGAAGTTAGAAGAACTGATTAGGGAATACAAGAAAGACTTTAATGATATAATACCAAATGAGATTTACAAATGGAAGGCAGTGAAGTGCTTTCAGGATAATTGGAATATTGATTCAGAAGATTTTCCGGCAATGCTGAAATTATCCCTTTCAAAAACTGATAATCTTTTATCATCTAGGAATAATTTTCCTCGTAGGATGATAAAAAATTATGCCAATTCATATCCTGAAGAAGTGCGTATGTTATTTAAGAACCTTTATGATGAAAGTCAGGATTTGGTGATGCGTATTGAGACTTTCAGGAAAGGAATAGAGTATGTTCATACAAAATGGGACTCAGAAGGGAATAAGAATCATTATCAGACATATAATGTTATCAGTACATATCTATGGCTTTGTTATCCAGATAAATATTATATTTATAAACCTTCGATAGCTCAAGGAATGTTTGAGCGGCTTGTAGGGAAGATAAAACTACGTTCTCTTGGTGCTGAAGCTGTTGTGAAAACATATAAGCTATATGATGAGATTTCTGAAATCTTGGTAAAAGATGCAGAATTGCGTGAAATACTTGAAAAATCAATGGCAGCAGACTGTTATCAGGATTTGGATATGAAAACTGCTACTGTTGACTTGGCATATTATGTAAATAATTATATGAATAGAATGTCTTCAGATACGCAGGAAAATCAAGAAGAGGTTAAGACGTGGATGTATGCTCCCGGAGAAGGTGCAAGAAAATGGGATGAATGTTTGGAAAATTCAGAAATGTATTTGGGCTGGGATGATATGAATGATCTTAGCCAATACTCATCTCGCGAAGATATGGTTAACCGTATGAAGGAAATATACGGTGCTAATAAATCGTATATGAATGATAGTCTGGCTACATGGGAATTTGCACATGTTATGAATGTAGGTGATATAGTGTTTGCTAAAAAAGGGCTTCATAATATAATAGGTCGTGGAGTAGTAACAGGCAGTTATGATTATGATGATGAACGGGAGGAATACAAGCATATACGTTCAGTAAAGTGGGAAAAGGTTGGTGATTGGTACATTGATGAACAGATAGTAATGAAAACCCTTACTGATATAACAAAGTATAAGGATTATGTAAAACGACTTAATGGACTTGTAGAAACTCCAATGGATGAAACGGAGGAACATTCGCAAAGGAACTATTGGTGGCTTAATGCCAACCCTAAGGTCTGGAGTATGTCTGAATGGGTGGTTGGAGAGATTCAGGACTATACATTATTTAATGATAACGGCAACAAGCGACGTATTTATCAGAATTTTATTGATGCCAAGGAAGGTGATATTGTAGTATGTTATGAATCAAATCCTACAAAACAGATTTTAGGACTTGCCGAAGTGGCAAAAGCCAATGATGGAGAAAAGATAATGTTCAGGAAAACAGAGACATTATCTTCACCTATAGACTTTTCTACCATTAAGGAAATAGCGGAACTGAGAAATATGGAATTTCTTGTTAACCCTAATGGTAGTTTCTTTAAATTGACTTGTGCTGAATATGAGATTATCATTGATCTTATCAGAGAAAGCGATAAGTAAAGACCGCAAAACGAAATGTGCGCTATCCACAAAACGAAATGTGATTTTTTGT
>NZ_DXVR01000107.1:0-8061 GCF_019417265.1 Bacteroides sp. | reverse complement strand
ATTAATTATCAATGTGCTACGTTTGCAAATATATGTTCTTTCCTTGAATCTGACAAAGCTTTGAGGATATTTTTATCAGGAATGTAATTGCTGCCAAATAATGAGATTTCCAGATAAAAATAAAAAATATTCATCTTATCTGTTACAAAACCAATATCTTTACGTTTACCTTCTTGAAAACAAACAGTACGGACCCGATAAAAAGCATGAGTAAAGAAACACTGACATCGACTTTTACTGAACTGAGGAAGAATTTTCTCAGGCTTGCAATGCGTTTCCTTCCCAATAAGGAGGATGCCGACGATGCACTTCAGGAGGCTTTCTTCCGGTTGTGGCGACATGCTGACCAGATCGGTTCGCGCGAGGAAGCGGAGGCGCTTACGGTAGTGACGGTGAAGAATCTGTGTATTGACACACTGCGCAAGAGGAACAATATTCCTACTGTAGAGTTGGATGAGAACAGGGATGAATCCGTTTGCGACCAGGCTGATGAGAGTATTGAGAGAGAAGAGCGTTTCCGCACGTTGGAACGTATCATAGAACTCAGGCTGACCCCTCTGCAACAACAGATTTTACGGATGAAAGAGTATGAAGGGAAAAAGTATGATGAAATAGCCGAAATACTCGGAATGCAGGAACCGGCTGTGCGGATGCAACTGTCGAGAGCTAGAAAAGAAATCAGGGGTTGTTATTTAAAACAGATGGAACGATGAAAGAAAACGAACGAACTTATCAGCAGTGGAAAGAGTTGGCGGAACGCTATTTTGAAGCTGAGACAACAGATGTTGAAGAAGAAGCATTGGCACGTTTTCTCGCCACACCGGCTTCGCAAGGGAAGGAGTTCGACGAACTTCGTGTCGTAATGGGATTTGTCGCTACAGGACGTGCAATACACAAAAGGCAGCGTACGCGTAGAGTACGGTTGAGATATTATGCGGCAGCCGCAGCTATTACGGGAGTACTGGCCTTGACTGCTGTATGGCAGGTGACGGAAAGGACTAACGTCTGTGTGGCCTATATCAACGGCGAGCGTTACACTGATAAGGAAATAGTTTTTTCGGAGGCTATGAAATCCATCGATAAAGTGCGACATGATTTGCCGCAGGAAACAGTTCAGGAACAATTGTCAGACATCTTTCAGACAATTGGAACATCAGTTGAAAACTAAAAAATAAAGAGATATGATAAGACGATTGATTATACTGGGAATTACCATGCTGGCTGTGTTGCCTATGTCGGCACAGAAGGGCATGCATGTGGAAACCTTGTTCGACGGTCGCTTCAAGCATGACAAGAGGGCAGTAGAGGTTCTTATCAAAGGTAAGGAACTGAAGAAATATCATCTGACGCTTTTCCGTAGTCTGACAGTGACAGATGCTCCGGCATTCTCGGATGAGATAGAGGCACTAGTTGTAAAGGATGCGGAAACGGCTGTTGACAAGGAGGTTGGGAAAATTGGCTCGCAGTTGTATTATGGTTTCTATTGTTTCCCGCCACAGGATGAAAGTTGCCGTTATCTGTTTTATAGGAATACCTCTGTTGTTCCGGACGGTACAAAGAAACCGGAAGTCACGGTGGTATATATGGAAGGACAAGTTACTCTGGAAGAACTGAAGCGGATGTTTAAATAGGAAGAAACAAATAAAACATTATAAAGATATGAAGAAAATGATTTTGCTTGTAGCAACATTGCTGATTGCGGCAGGCGGGTATGCTGAAAGTAAAGACTCATTGAAGGTTGAAAATGTAATGAGTATTGATAACCCTGATAGGGTAACAATAACAGAGTCAAACAACCGCATGAAGGTAGAAATTGACGGTAAGAAAGACAATCCTGATTTCCGTTATGTCCGTGAGGTGGAAATATCCCCTTCGGATGTTTCGGTCACAAAAGAACGTAACAGTGACTGGGATTTCAATATCCCGTTCAGAAAGCATACAGAAGAACAGAAACGTAAACGGAATGCATTTGTGGTCAAGGACTTCAAGATAGGACTTTCTACCGCTCAGGGAGCTCCTGACAATATGGATGTAACCATGGGTTCTTCGTGGGAAATTACTACTCCTTCGTTTGGTTGGGAATGTTATCCTTGGAGAACAAGGACTTCTTTTTCTATTGGAGTGGCTTGTAGTTGGCGCAATTACCGTATGACTGGCAAACAGCGCTTTATAAAAGAGTCTGGAACGGATATGTCTATCGGCGCTTACCCTGAAGGTGCTGATATTCAGTTCTCGCGTATCAAGGTTTTCAGCTGGGCTGTTCCAGTAATGTTTACTCACGAAACGAAAAATAATTTCAACTTCAGTTTCGGGCCGATTATCAATTTCAATACGCATGCCAGTATGAAAACTCGTTACAAACTGAACGGAGAAAAGTTTAAACTGACGGATAACAATATTCATCAGACTCCTGTAACAGTTGATATTCAGGCTTCATTCGGTTTCAAGACTTTAGGATTTTATGTAAAATATAGTCCATGTAAGGTGCTTGATACTACGTATGATCCGGAGTTCTCGGCATTGTCTGTAGGACTAGTCGTATTCTGATATAAATAGGAAAGAGCAACCAAGGTCTTAGGCTTTTGGTTGCTCATTTTGCTATAATTTATATTAATATTTTTATTTGAAAATCATTGTAGCGAATTCAGACAGATAAATTCTCCAGTTGCGCCAGATATGTCCGCCGTCGCTTTCTCTATACACATATTTGTAGTTGTGCTTGTCAAGCAACTTTCTGTATTCCACGTTGGCATCATACAGGAAGTCTGTCTTTCCTATCGCAATCCAGTAAAGTTTAGGAGCCTTATTGAACTGTTTAGCCAGTTTCTCTTCCATGTTTTTGTAGATATCTGAATCTTTTTCCTTATCGGGAAGTATTGCTGCAGAGAAAAGACCTACATAATCGAATTTATCCGGATATTCTTTGGAAATATGAAGAGAATGATATCCACCCATTGATAGACCTGCTATAGCACGTCTGGATTTTTTATTCTCAACTCTGTAATTCTTCTCTATGAATTTCATTATTTCAGGGAAGGTTGTCTCCATGGTGCCTTCCATTGTTCTGGGAAGATTCATAGTTGGTTTGTACATTCCTAAAGACGATTCTCCCGGAGCAGCTTCCTGATCTACATTTCCGTTTGGCATAACCACTATCATAGGTTCTGCCTTTCCCTGAGCTATAAGGTTATCCATTATCTGTGCTGTCCTTCCAAGAGTGGTCCAGGCATCTTCGTCGCCACCCATTCCGTGAAGCAGATAAAGCACAGGATATCGCTTGTTGCTGTTTTCATAGCCTGCAGGGGTATAGACTGTCAGTCGGCGGTCATAGCCTAAGGCTTCACTGTGATACCAGCGCTTCGTTACAGTTCCGTGAGGAACCTTGTTTACGCTGTATAAGTCGCCAGGTTCTCCCTTGACTATGAATATGTTGAAAACTGATGCTACATCACGGCTCACATAGACATTGTTCGGATCTGTCACTTTCAGACCGTCAACTATAAACGAATAATTGTAAAGCTCTGAAGCCAGAGGTTGTGGAGTGGTATATTCCCAAATACCGTTCTTGCCTTCTTTCAACTCGGTATATCCCGGTACATCTACCTTGCCGAACTGAGTATCCATTTTTACAGTAGGCAGGAAGTCGCCTGTAACCTTTACTTGAACCGCTTTAGGTGCATGAAAACGGAAAGTTACGGTATTGTCCGGGTGTATTTCAGGCGAAGTGATGTTCTGTCCACCCCATAATGATTCTTGGGCGGAACAAGTCAGACTTATAAATAAGGCTGATAATAAAAGATTTAATTTTTTCATGGTGTAATATTATTTCTTGTTTGAGTTTATTGATGTTGATATGAATAATTTATTCAGGTTTGACTTTAAGGGATTCTTTACATATTCCGTTTAATCCACATTCCGAACATTTAGGCGAACGTGCAATGCAGACATATCTTCCGTGCAGTATCAGCCAGTGATGAGCTTTTGGAACAATATCCTTTGGAATATATTTCATCAGATAATTTTCAGTGGCGAGCGGAGTGGTGCATGATTTGGGTACCAATCCGATTCTGTGGCTTACGCGGAACACATGTGTATCTACTGCCATTGCGGCTTTATTGAAAACCACGCTTTGTATCACATTTGCAGTCTTGCGGCCCACACCAGGTAGTTTCACGAGCTTTTCCAGTGTGTCCGGCACTGTACTGTTGTATTCGCTTACGAGCATCTTTGCCATTCCTACCAGGTGTTTTGCCTTATTGTTTGGGTAGCTCACACTGCGGATATATTCGAATATCACTTCGGGACTGCTGGCTGCAAGCGCTTCGGGGGTAGGGAAGTCGTGAAACAACGGTGGAGTTATCATGTTCACACGCTTGTCCGTACATTGCGCGCTGAGTATCACTGCAATGAGCAGTTCAAAAGGGTTTGAGTAATGTAGTTCGGTTTCTGCCACCGGCATTGCCTTCTCAAAATATTCTATAACCTTATTGTATAATTCTTGTTTACGCATAGTCTGTTACCATTTTTTGTGTCTGAAAAAGAAGAAAAGTGAGATACCCATAGTCAGCATAAGGCTCCAGGCAAAGAGATATCCGTATTTCCAGTGCAGTTCGGGCATCCATTCGAAGTTCATTCCCCAAATTCCTGCAAGGAATGTCAGAGGGATGAAGATTGTGGAAACTATGGTGAGTTGTTTCATGATGTCGTTCAGTCGCTGGTCGTTTCTTGATATGTATAGGTCAACGATGGCCGTTATAAGGTCACGACAGCTTTCCATTGTCTGAAGTACGAATTGCAGATGGTCGTTCACATCGTTGAAGAACGGACGTTGCTGTTCATTCAGCAGTTCATTGTCGGCATGAAACAGCTTGTTTATGTGTTCCTTCATTGGGAAGATACATTTCTTTATTATACGGTAGTTTTTCCTGTATTTCTGTATATTCTCTATTCCCGGTGCATCCGGATTGTGAGGAACGATTAAAGCTTCTTCCATATCTTCCAGCTCATCTTCCATTGTTGTCAGTACGGACATGAAATTAGCCATAGAGCTGTTCAGTATCACACTTAGCAGATAGTCTGACTGGCGGTGACGGATCTTTAAGGTATTTTTGTTCAGCGCTGAAATAATCTCATTGAAGAAATCTGTCTCTTTTTCTACGAATGTGAGGACATATGATTTGCCTTGAATGATACATAGTTGCATCGATTCATAATCTCTTTCTTCGTTCATAGTCAACAGTTTGATGATGATAACATTGTAATCATCGTGTTCTTCCACTTTCGTTAGGTGTTCCGGATTAAGGATATCCTGAGTGGTCAGAAAATCGATGCAGAACATCTGGCATATATTTTTTATTTTATCAGTATCCTGCATACCGGTAATCTGTATCCAGTTTATTTCGTCCTCGTTCATTAATTCCTGAAGGTGCTCGAATTCTATATCCTTGTGAAATGTGATGGAATCTTTCTTATAGGAACAAAGATTTATCTTGGTGGGAAACTTGTTGTCACCCGTGTACCTCAGTTGTTCTGTAAGTAGGTTGTTTTTGGTCATGATGGAAACTCTATTAAATACAGCTTCAAAAGTAAAAATAATATGTGAGATTATAAATATTTGCTATTGGCTATTTGAATATTCCCATTAAAATTCAAACAATTATCAGTCAATATTTTTACTTGGTTTCTTTATTACTTTTTTTGCTGCAAGTTGAAAAATGTTGCTTTTTTTTGAAATAACCTCTATTTTTGTGTCATAGTAGCGGAATTCAGAAGAATCCTGAAGTATTGTAAGTATTATAAGAGAAGACGGAAATGCAAAAACTGCGCTGTGTAGTAGAACGTATCACATACCAGAATCCTGAGAACGGATATTCGGTGATGAGGGTGAAGGTAAAAGGTTATGATGAACTGGTTACTCTGGTGGGAAATCTCCTGGAGGTACCGGCAGGAAGTGTGCTTTTGTGTGAGGGCGACTGGAAGGTAGATAAACGCTATGGTAGTCAGTTCGTGGCTCAGACATGGGAAGAGGTGATGCCAGCCACTCTTTACGGCATAGAAAAGTATCTGGGAAGCGGACTGGTGAAAGGTATCGGACCTAAGTTTGCACAGCTCATCGTGAGCCGTTTCGGTCTTGATACTATCGAAATTATAGAGACAGATATAAAACGCCTCTATGAAGTGCCGGGAATAGGCCAGAAACGAGTAGAGAAAATAGCTGAGAGTTGGGAAAAACAGAAGGACATTAAGAATGTAATGCTCTTCCTGCAGGGATATGGGGTGAGTACCGCTTATGCCGCAAAGATCTATAGACAATACGGCAAGGAAAGTATTGACACCGTGAAAACCAATCCATATAAACTGGCGGATGATATTTGGGGAATAGGTTTCAAGACAGCCGACACTATTGCCTCTAAAATGGGTTATGAGAAGAATGGCCTGCGCAGACTGAAAAGTGGAGTCACATACACACTGAGCTGTATGGCCGAGGAAGGCAATGTCTATGCCGAGGAAGAGCAGCTTGTAAAATCTGCAATTGAACTGCTTGATGCCGATGAGACTCCCGTTCGTCAGGCTATATCCGAGATGCTACAGAGTGAAGACCTCATAGCTGATGCCGAAGCCATATATATGCCACCGTTCTATTATGCCGAAGTCGGTACAGCAAACCGCCTGAACAAATTGCTGGACTGTGTGGAAGGCAGTCTGTTCAATGTAATTCCTGATATTTCAGTTATATCAAAACAGACGGGGATAGAGTATGACGAGGTGCAGGCAGAAGCCATTCGTGAGGCTGTATCTTCTAAGGTGATGGTCCTTACAGGAGGTCCCGGAACAGGAAAAACTACTACCACACAAGGTATTATAGCAGCCTTGAAAGCTATGGGTCTACGCATTCTGCTCGCGGCGCCGACCGGTCGTGCAGCCAAGCGCATGTGTGAGGCTACCGGAATGGAGGCCAAGACCATTCACCGTCTGTTGGAGTACAATCCTAAAGATGGATATAAACGTAATGACGATAATCCTTTGGAGGGGGATGCGCTCATTGTGGACGAATGTTCAATGATAGACCTCCTGCTGATGAACAATCTGATGAAGGCAATTCCGGCAGGTATGCGTCTAGTGTTGGTAGGCGACATCGACCAGTTGCCGAGTGTGGGTGCCGGAAACGTGCTGCGTGATATCATCGACAGCAAGAGAATACCCGTCATCCGCCTGACACGTATTTTCCGCCAGGCACAGGAAAGCCGTATCGTCATGAGTGCGCATGCCATAAATAAAGGTGTATTTCCAGATACAAGCAACGGTAAGCATACTGATTTTTTCTTTATCCAACAGGATGATCCGGAACAGGCTGTAGATACAATCGTCAAGTTGGTGAAAGAGCGTCTGCCTAATGCGTATAAACGTCCGACAAGCGATATACAGGTCCTTACACCCATGCAGAGAGGGGTAGTGGGGGCCGCCAATCTCAACATGGCGTTACAGACTGTCTTGAATCCCGGGCAGGTGTCATTGAACCGCAGTGGATATTCATTCCGTCAAGGAGACCGTGTGATGCAGCTGCGTAATAATTACGATAAAGAGGTGTTCAACGGTGATTTGGGCTATATCGAAAGAGTAGATATGGAAGACAGAACATTGTTTGTCTGCTTCGATGGAAGAACGGTGGAGTATGATGTATCTGAACTGGACGAGCTGACACTTGCTTATGCTACTACCATTCATAAATCACAAGGTTCCGAGTATCCCATTGTAGTAATGCCTGTGCTGATGACTCACTATGTAATGCTTCAGCGCAATCTGATTTATACCGGAATTACACGTGCTAAAAAAATCTGTGTGCTGGTAGGTACAAAAAAAGCATTAAGCTTCGCCATACGTAACTTGTCGGTACTGAAACGTAACACAAAGTTGAAGGAACGCCTGAATGCGCTTGACGGTCAGTCTGCAAAAGTATCTATGGCTGCTGAGCCGGGTGCAGATTATGGAAAGCGTGGATAATGTATATAATTTAAGTTTCGCAAGTCAGTATGAAAGTTTATAAGAGGGTATAAAAGAAGG
>NZ_DXVR01000106.1:0-8142 GCF_019417265.1 Bacteroides sp. | reverse complement strand
GTATATCATGCCTCGAGGCAATGAGTTTACAATCGGAGCATTTTTTAAAGCGAAATTGAATAATGCCGGACGCGACATAAGGAATTTCATACCACCTGACATCAGTTTCTTGGAAGAACTGGCTGCCCCCAATGTATGCAGTTGCTGTCTCCAGTGATAAATCTGATCTGCCAGATCCACCTTTGCAGGACACACGTTCTGACATGAATAGCACAAAGAACATGCCGATACGTTATCATAGTAATGAAGAGGTGCTTTCAGCATACCCAGATTGATACCTATAGGACCGGGGATAAAGTAAGTATATGAGTAACCTCCCGAACGGCGATATACAGGACATGTATTCATACATGCTCCACAGCGAAGACAGTTCAAGGTTTTGAGATGTTCCTGATCGGCCAAAATACGGCTTCGGCCATTATCAACAATGATGATATGTAACTCTCCTCCCTTGCGAGGTTTCCGATAATGAGATGTATAGGTTGTGATAGGCTGTCCGGTACCTGAACGGGCAAGCAGACGGGTAAATACTCCCAGTGCATTACGGTCCGGTACAATTTTCTCCATACCGAATGCTGTTATCTGAAGTTTTGGCTGCGATGTTCCCATATCGGCATTACCTTCGTTTGTACAAACGACGCATTCTCCTGTTGAAGCAACAGCAAAATTAGCCCCTGTCATAGCTGCTTCGGCTTCGATAAACTTACGACGCAGGTTTTTACGGGCAGCATGGGTAAGATAGGTCTGATCATTATTGCCGGGTTCTGTTCCCATCTCACGGACGAACAACTCTCCGATTTCTTCTTTCTTAACATGGATAGCAGGAAGTACGATATGACTTGGACGTTTATGCATCAGCTGGAGAATACGTTCTCCCAAATCGCTTTCTACGACCTCTATACCTTTATTTTCAAGAAATTCATTCAGTCCACATTCCTCAGCCAGCATTGATTTGCTTTTGATAAAATGCTTCACCTTATGTCCGTTCAAAATATTATAGACAATGGAACAGTACTCATCGGCATCTTTTGCCCAATATACATGAGCTCCGTTGGCTAAGGCATTTTTTTCAAACTCTATCAGCAACTGCTCCAGATGACTGTTGCTGTACATCTTTATAGCAGATGCCATATCACGCAGATGTTCCCATTCAGGAACCTCTTTGCTTACTTTATCACGTTTGGCACGAACCATCCACAATGTTTCATCGTGCCATGCTGCCAGTCCTTTATTCTCCAGAAACTTTCCGGCAGCTTTTGAATGTTTTGTACTCATAATCCTGCAGCTAATACTTGAACAATATGAATGGTCTTTATAGGAAGTTTTTCACGAGAGATAATACCGTTCTGATGCATCAGGCAAGAACCGTCGGCTCCTACGATATATTCGGCTCCCGTAGCCATGTGACGTTTTACTTTATCACGTCCCATTTGCCCTGATACATCGTGCTCTTCTACGGCAAACATACCGCCAAAGCCACAACACTCATCGGGACGTTCCGGTTCTACAATTGTGATATCTTTCACCAACGACAGCAAATCGCGCAACTTATTATAATAAGGTATGTTCAATTCGCTTGGAGAAGAAAGTTTCATCAGACGTACTCCATGACAACTGTTCTGGATACTTACTTTATGAGGAAATGAAGCCTGAAGGGAAGACGGTTTCACAACATCGTGAATAAACTCGCAGATATCGTATATCTTGCCTTCGCTGGCACAACGATGTTTTTCTAGCAGATTGCCATAATGATCGCGCACGAATACTACACAACTGGCAGAAGGCCCGACTATATAATCATAGCTTTCAAATAATCTATCGAATCGCTTGGCTAATTCCTTCGATTCGTTTTCGAACCCTGCATTCGCCATAGGCTGTCCGCAGCAGGTCTGGTCTAACGGATAGTCAACATCTACCCCCAAGCTTTTAAGAAGCTTATATGAAGCAACCCCAACTTCGGGATAAACAGCATTGATATAACAGGGAATAAATAATCCTACTTTCATCTTTTTGTCTATTTTGTTTCTGTATAAACAAAGTTATGCGTTATTATCGAATAAACAAGAGAATAAAAATAAAAAAGTAATGAACCTCTGTTGTTTATATGACTGTGACATGACTCTGTTAACAAATTGATGGACTTTTTTTAAAGTGGCTAAAATCTTATGTCATCATTATTCAGTAGAAATTTATGATTCAGACGATTCAAACATTGTATCATGAATAATGATAAATATAATAGATTTCTTCATTCATACTTCTTTATTTTGTATTTTTGCGGCAAATCGAAATTATTAATAAATTAATATATGGCAAAAGAAAAAATTATACTGACCGGCGACCGCCCAACCGGTAAGCTTCATATAGGTCATTATGTGGGTTCTCTGCGTCGTCGTGTAGAACTCCAGAACTCTGGAATGTTTGATAAGATATTCGTTTTCGAAGCTGATGGACAGGCTTTGACAGACAATATAGACAATCCTGAAAAAGTTCGTCAGAATGTTATTGAGGTGGCTCTTGACTATCTTGCTGTAGGTCTTGACCCAAACAAATCTACTATCTTTATTCAGTCACAGATCCCGGAACTTTGCGAGTTGAGTTTCTATTTCATGGATCTCGTTACTGTTTCACGTCTTCAGCGTAACCCAACAGTGAAGACTGAAATTCAGATGCGTAACTTCGAAACAAGTATCCCTGTAGGTTTCTTTACATACCCTATCAGCCAGGCTGCAGATATAGCAGCGTTCAAGGCTACTACAGTTCCTGTTGGTGAGGACCAGGAACCAATGATAGAGCAGACACGCGAAATTGTCCGCCGTTTCAACCATATTTACGGTGAAACACTGGTAGAACCTGAAATCCTGCTTCCTGACAATGCAGCATGTCTTCGTCTTCCGGGAACAGACGGAAAGGCTAAGATGAGTAAATCACTCGGAAACTGTATCTATTTGTCTGACTCAGCTGATGAAGTGGAAAAGAAAGTAAAGAGTATGTATACAGACCCTACACACATCAAGGTTAGTGATCCGGGAAAACTGGAAGGCAACTGTGTTTTTACATATCTTGACGCATTCTGCCGTCCTGAACACTTCGGACGTTACTTGCCGGATTATCCGAACCTTGACGAACTGAAAGCTCACTATACCCGTGGCGGTCTTGGCGATATGAAGGTTAAAAAGTTCCTTGCAGCCATCATGCAGGAAGAACTTGGTCCTATCCGTGAACGCCGCAGCGAGTTCGAAAAAGATATCCCGGCAGTTTACGAAATGTTGAAGAAAGGTTGCGAAGTGGCACGCGAAACAGCTGCACAGACAATGGATGAAGTCCGCAAGGCAATGAAAATCAATTATTTTGATGATGTAGAACTCATATCCGAACAGGCTAAACGTTTTGCCGAATAATTCTTGAATTAGTATATAACTGAAAAACGTCCGGATGATAAAGTGTTTATCGCTCCGGACGTTTTTCTTTATATATATGTCTGTTTATGCCTGTTGCTGCATGATAAGATATGTTGTGTAAGCTATATAACAAGCCACAAGTAAGGCACCCTCGATTCTTGTAATAGTACGTTTTTTGAAGAACCAGCCTACCAGCCAGAACAGTACAGAAGACAGTACAAGTACCAGAATGTCAATATTGTTGATATTTCCCATAGGCAGTGGCGATACCGAAGCACTGCATCCCAGTACGAAGAACAGATTGAACAGGTTGCTTCCTATTACGTTTCCTATGGCTATTCCCGGATTTTTCTTCAGAGCGGCTGTCACTGAAGTGGCAAGCTCAGGCAATGATGTACCTCCGGCTACGAGTGTCAGACCTATAATTGAGTCGCTTACTCCAAGTGATGAGGCTATACCGCTTGCGCCTTCCACAAACCATTGTCCTCCGAAAATCAGTCCTGCCAGTCCGCCAAGGATATATATTGAAGAACGCCATACCGGCATTTCAGCTATTTTCTGTTCTTCTGATTCTCCCTCCTGATTGCGGGCTATGGAGAAAGAGTAACGCATGAATATAAGGAAGAAAGCCAACAGTACAAGTCCGTCGGCACGGCCTATTACATTGCTGGTTCCACCGTCAAGCCAGATATCATTAGCCATAAAGGCAAGTACGAACGAAGAAAGAATAACCAGAGGTATTTCCTTGCTCATTGTGCCTTGTCCCACCTGTATAGGGAGTACCATAGCCGTACAGCCTATAATCATAAGTATGTTGAAGATATTGCTACCTACCACATTACCAATCGCCATTTCCGCGCTGCCCTGTATTGAAGACAGGAGGCTTATTACCAGCTCAGGTGCAGACGTACCGAATGCCACGATAGTAAGACCGATTACGAGGTCGGATATTTTAAACCGTTTAGCCACCGATGCGGCTCCGTCTGTCAGTGCGTTGGCTCCTGCCAATATCAATGCCAGACCTGCAACCAATATAAAGATATTCCAAATCATAACTTTTAGTTTATTGTTTAAAAAACTATTTTCAACTCACATTATAATATCCTTAAACAGGTTTTAAATAGTATTTAAATACCATTTGAATGATGTTTAAAGTTGTGAGGGTTATATACACGACTTTATGTTAAAATCCTTATCTGACTTTGGCTCAGAATGATGAAATTAATTTTTTTAATATCATGTCTGCATATGTATGCCAAATTTCAAGAGGTATCTGTCTATATTCAGGGAATAATGTTTTAACATATTCAATTTCAAAGACAAGTCTGTATTCTGAAGGATTGTTGTCTATTTCTCCTTCTTTCCTTGTTCCTACACGTGCTATTTTAATCTTGTATAAATCGCGTATTCCCATTCCACTTAGATAAGGAATAAAATAGTATAATTTATCTAAGTCTATTGTAGAAGGGAATCTTTTCCCCGTATAATAGATTGTTGCGTTTTTGTTGATAAACTTTTTTGTATTATCTTTCTTAACAAGACATATTAACACATTCTTGTCTATATTGATTCTATTTGATTCGCAATATCCATCAGATTCCATTTCTTTTAATGTATTTGATATGATACCGTTTGGATATTCAGTGAGCAAATCAATAAAATTAAGTTGTTTGATTTTTATATCTTTTTTCTTTATTGTATCAATTTTCTTTTCATATAGTTTTTCAGTTTCATTCTCTTGAAGTTCTTTTAACACTTGTGATACCGCTTCTGAACAGTCACAAGTTTTTGTTGGCATAATAGTTTGGATATCATTAAATAGCCTGATCAGGGATCTTCCTATGGCACAAGCAAGGTTTACAGGTACAGCGTTACCTATTTGTTTGTATTTATCACTCATCGTACCAGCAAAAAGCCAATCGTCCGGGAATGTTTGTATTCTGGCATATTCTCTAACTGACAATGGACGTGTTTCAAGAGGATGACAGCGCTCTGTTTGCTTTTGGCATGGTGAGCAGGTTAATGTAAGAGATGGTTCATCCAGTGACAGACGGCGTGCCATTCCTGTTTTTCCTCCTCCCAATAACCAACTTCCGCCTAAATATTCCTTTGCAATTTCTTCTGGAAGATTACGCCAATCTCCACCCTGTGGAACTAATTCAAGAATCTTTTGTTTCTTAATTGGATAGCTTACACCTTCAGATTTAGGAACATCTGTATCGTATATAACACTTTTATAGAGAGCATCTCTTAAAGTGAGAACTTGTGTGTAAGGAGATGGCCAACGGAAATTGACTTTTGATGCAATGTCGTTTCTGATAGCAATAAGTATCAGTCTTTCTCTCTTTTGCGGAACCTGATACATGATAGCTTTTAGAACACGTGGTTCTACTAATGTATATCCAAGTTCTGCAATAGTATTTTTTATTGTATTGAATGTCCTACCGTCGTCATGTGAAACCAGTCCTTTGACATTTTCACACATAAATACCTTAGGACGAATTTCATTTACAGCTCTTGCAAGTTCAAAAAAAAGTGTGCCACGTGTGTCATTGAATCCTCCTTGTTTACCGGCATAAGAGAATGCCTGGCATGGAAATCCTCCTGATAAGAAATCTACTTTATTGCGAAGAGGCGTAAAATTGATATGGCGTACGTCTCCTTCTATTATATTCCATTTAGGGCGGTTAATACGAAGTGTATTGCATGCTGATTTATCGAATTCATTTAGTAAAACATGTTTGAACCCTGCTTTTGAAAGTCCAAGTGCAAGTCCGCCACCACCTGCAAAAAGTTCTACAGAAGTATATTCACGGATTGGGGTTGTTTGGAATTCCTTATTCCAGTTACTGTCTAATATTTCTTTTACTTCTGGTATTGTGGTTAGTTCTTCAAGATAGAAGCCTTTTATACCATTTTCAGTATGAGATGGATAAGTTCCATTCTCTGCCCATTTTTGAACAGTTGCGTTTGATGTCCCTATTAAAGCTGCAAGATTATTTTCTGAAATGAATTGCATATTTATAAACTGCCCTTTTTAGTTATTTCTTCGGCTATTTCCTCTATTTTTTGTAAAATAAGTGCACTTCCGTCAATGCCGTCTTCTTCAACTACTTCACCAAATGCTTTGGCTAATTGGTAATAGAATGTTTTATCTCCTGTAATATGTTCCCAAAATTCTGCTCCACAATACACTGGATAAGTAGTTGCAATAGTCTTATAGTTTGCTGAAACCCTTTCACCATATAATACCCCGACAATCATGTCATCCATTTGTATTGGTATCCTGTCTAATCGAGCCTTTCCTATAAGACGTTTGAAATGTCCTAAAATGGTGTCAACATCATCTTTGTTTATGGTTTGTGGCCCGGCTTTACATTGGCAATACTTTTTTCTGCCGTCAAGTTCATCGATAAATTCTATATCAATTCCATCGATACCGGATGCACAACCTGCAACTTGAGCAAGTTGGGATATAAAGATTTGTATGTTCTGACCGAAACTTGTGTTTAGGCTGGTTCCTAAAATACGTGGGTAAACCAAAGCTTTGGCCATTGATTTAGGTGTTGTGTCTCCACATAAAAAGGCTGAAAGGTAATTAATGAGAAATGGGTTTATATCAAAGTCTTTAAGTCGTAGCTTCTTAAGATTTTTAATATGATTGGGTATGATAGATGTGCGAAAATAATTTTTCCCACTTTCTATTATTGCTTTTTTTTGTTCCTCTGTCATTCTGTTTAATGTTATGATTACAATTGCAAACATACTAAAAAATCTTCGTTTATATCAAAAACGAAGATTTTATATTTCCTCAGACAACCACATTTGAAACCGGCGGTTATATCCATCTGCTCTTTCTTCTGGAAAGAGCTTGCCATACTTTCCGTGATATATGCTTCGGCTTTTACCTTCGACAGGTCGATGAATGTCACTACCGGTACGGAAGGTTTTACGTCGGAATATTTCTCTATATGAGTCTGCTGTACATATCCGTCGAATGGTGCGTATATCTTTGTGTCGTTAAGTGCGTTTGTGGCATCGTCATAATCGGTCCTGGCTTTCTCATAGTCCGCCAGTGCCTTTTCGAAGCTTGCTGCCGAGATGTTGTCGCGTTCATAAAGTGCTGAAATCCTTCTGTATTCCGATTCAGCCTGTGCCGGTGTTGTGGCTGTTCTTTTCTGACGTATAATATAGTCGCGGTCGTCAATCGAGGCTATCAGTTCTCCTTTTCTGAAGAACTGTCCGTTCTGTACATCGAATGTTTTTACCGGTCCTCCCACACGGAATGAAAGCTCTGTAACTCTGTAAGGTCGTGAAATGAAAGTATAGCTTCGTGTGGTTTTTGTCTGCCGAAGTGAATATGCCCTGTATCTTGTCTGATAATCAGAACTGGTCATTCCGCTGATATAGTGATAGATGCGCAAATCTTTTATAGAAAGCTTAAGCTAAGTTCCGGAAACTCTTCGACGTAGAAAGCGGAACACGTTCGTGTAACGGGTGGAACACGTTCGTGACGCGCTCGGAACACGTTCGTGTCACGCGCGTAACACGTACGTGTCACGGTTTCTCAATCGGCGCGTTCAGAGAAGTCGGGCATGAACTTCTCGGAATACATGGCGTTGCTCTCCGGCAATACCGATCTGCTCGATAAGGCGAAATTGGAAAAGAAAATCGCATCGCTCGGAGGTTCCGCAGTTGCAGGAGATAGCGGGCAAGGTGTGGAAGAAGGAGGACGAGCTGA
>NZ_DXVR01000105.1:0-8520 GCF_019417265.1 Bacteroides sp. | reverse complement strand
TATCATGTTGTCCACAAAGATAGAGCGGACGAATAAACTTAATAAATGTTCCATATTATTCAATTAATATTTTTTATTCAACACCCTATTATTTTTCCTGCAGCTCTTTATGTTTAGCACGCTGGTACCATATGATACAAGCCACGATAATCAAAGCCATAGGAGGCATCAACATCAAACCGTTGTTCACATAGCCTGCATCCTTAAGCCACTGATAGTTCAGGATATTGAAACCGAGCAGTGTTCCTGAACCGAGAAGTTCGCGGAAGAAAGCTACGATGATAAGAATCTTGGCATATCCAAGACCGTTACCGATACCGTCAAGACATGATTCCCAAGGACCGTTTGCCATAGCGAATGCTTCAAGACGTCCCATCAGGATACAGTTAGTAATGATAAGACCTACGTATACTGAAAGCTGTACGCTCACATCGTATGCAAAAGCCTTCAACAGTTCACTGACGATAGTTACCAAAGCGGCAACAACCACCAGCTGAACGATGATACGGATACGGTTAGGAATAGTCTTACGCAACAAAGAAATCACTACGTTTGAGAAAGCTGTAATGATAGTTACTGAAAGACCCATAACGATAGCCGGTTCCAGTTTAGAGGTAACGGCCAATGCTGAACAGATACCCAGGACCTGTACAGTCACAGGGTTGTTCATGTTTAAAGGAGTAGAAAATACTTCTTTATTCTTAGCTGAAAATAATTTTCCCATTGTTCGTTTCCCTCCTATTATTTAGTAGTTAAAAATTTAGTGTACTGTCCCATGCAGTTCTTAAGCATGGCATCAACACCGTTTGAAGTGATTGTACCACCTGAGATACCGTCAACTTCGAACTCAGGATTTGCCACCTTACCGTTCTTAACAACACTCAGTGCTACACTTTCACCTTCCATAACATGTTTTCCGATGAAAGATGTCTGGAAATGAGGAGTAGCGATTTCTGCACCAAGACCAGGAGTTTCAGATGCATGAGAGAAGTATGTACCGAATACAGTGTTCTTGTCTTCATCAAGAGCTACATAACCCCAGATAGCGCCCCAAAGTCCGGCACCGTAAACAGGAACCACGTATTTAGTCTTACCGTCGATTTCACATACAAACACGTGAGCACGACCGTTTTCCTTGAATTCTTTTTCGTAAGCTGTTACGAATTTGCCGTCGTATTCTTTCAAAGAACCGTCTTCTGCAACAATCATATCAGACTTAACCACTTTGCTGAACTCTGCGTCAGCATCCTTAACTTCTGTGATACCCAAAGAAGAAAGAATCTGTTTTTTAGTATCGAGTTCTACGTTCTTGCCCTGAAGGTCACGCAAAGATGAGTTTACGAAAGCCAGCAGGAATGCTACGATAACAACCATTACCGAAGCATAAATTATAGTATATGAGTTACTATTAGTATTCATTGTTTTCGGTTTTTATTTGTTAGACATAGCACGTTTTGCACGACGTGAAATATTGTTCTCAACGATTACATAGTCAATCAGCGGAGCGAAGATGTTCATCAGCAGGATGGCAAGCATCATACCTTCCGGATAACCTGGGTTCAACACACGGATGATGATAGCCATCATACCGATGAGCAGACCATAGATGAACTTACCGTTCTCAGTACGTGAAGATGTAACAGGGTCTGTAGCCATGAACACTGCACCGAAGCAGAAACCACCGGCACACAAGTGCATGTACCAAGGCATGTTAGCCATAGCTGTATCAGGACCTGCAACATTGAATATCCAAGCCATCAATGCACCACCTACGAATACTGAAATCATTGTCTTCCAGCTTGCTACGCCTGTCCACAGCAGGATAACGGCACCAATAGCGATAGCGATAACTGAAGTTTCACCGATTGAACCAGGGATGAAACCGAAAATCATATCGCTCAAAGAAGCAGATATAGGAGTTTCAGTAGCAGCCTGACCAAGAGGAGTTGCAGCAGTCAAGGCATCGATGTCTTTACCAAGACCGAAGATACTGTTGCTTGCTACCCATACAGTGTCACCGGACATCTTGGTTGGATAAGCGAAGAACAGGAATGCACGTGTAATCAATGCCGGGTTGAAGATGTTCATACCTGTACCACCGAATACTTCCTTAGCGAAGATTACAGAGAATGCTGTTGCTACGGCAAGCATCCACAACGGACAGTCAACAGGAACAATCATAGGAATCAACATACCTGAAACAAGGAAACCTTCCTGAATTTCTTCCTTCTTCCACTGAGCTACAACGAACTCGATTCCAAGACCTACAACGTATGAAACGATGATTTTTGGCAATACGGCAAGGAAACCGTAACCGAATTTCTGAATGAAGCTACCTTCGATGCCTGCAAAAGCATAGTGCTGGTAACCTACGTTATATATACCGAACAGCAATGCCGGTATAAGCGCAATAACCACGATAGACATGATACGTTTGCTGTCTATAGCGTCGTGGATGTGCGTACCAGTCTTCGATGTTGTATTCGGAACGAAAAGGAATGTTTCGAAACCGTCGAATACAGAACGAAAAGCCTGGAATTTGCCGCCCTCTTCAAAGTTTGGCTTTATCTTATCGATATAATTTCTTAACGCTTTCATTATTATTTATATTCTTATATACACATTATATATATATTAACACATTTCACGACGGAGCATGTCAAGACCTTCGCGAACGATACGCTGAAGTTCCATCTTCGAAGAACATACGAACTCACAGATAGCGAAATCTTCAGGAGCTACTTCGTAGATACCAAGCTGTTCCATGCGGTCGATATCACCGGCAATGACAGCCTTGATAAGATATTCAGGAAGAATATCCATAGGAAGTACGCGGTCGTATTCGTTTGACATAATCATGTGACGTTCTCCACCTTTGATACGAGCGTCAAGAGTATATTCTTTCTTGCCCATCAACCAGCTGAAATATGAGTGGCTTGTACTGAACTCGTTGAAACGAGGCATAATCCATCCCAACATTTCGTGAACATCGTTACCTTCAGGGATTACAGTTACCTGACTGTGGAATGCGCCAAGGAAACCGTTAGCAGGAATCTGTTTTCCTGTCAGAGAATTACCGCTGATGTAGCGAAGTTCCTTATCATTGCTTACATTACCTGCAAGGATGTCTGTCAGGAGAGCACCAACTTTCAGTTTGCAATAAGCAGGTTTCTTAACTTCAGAACCTGTGATAGCTACTGTACGAGTCATATCTACACGGCCTGTATTCATCAGACGTCCGATAAAGATAACAGCCTGTGGGTCGATAGTCCAAACAGTCTCACCTTTGTTTACAGGAGCGATGTTGTTAATCTGAACACCAACATTACCTGCAGGATGAGGTCCGTCGAAAGCTGTTACAGTAACGTTCTTAGCCTGTGTAAGAGCAGCAGACTTCTGGTTTACACTAATACTTAAATAAGTCTTGGCCAATTTTGCCAAAGCGTCAAGTCCTGTCTGGAAGTTGTTTTCTTCGCCTTTCAGAGCTATTTCAAAGTCAGGAGCAAGCGGATTTGTATCGAAAGCAGAAACGAAGATAGCTCTTGGAGCTACTGTAGGGTCTGCAATTACATCGTAAGGACGCTGTCTGAAGAAAGCGAACATACCGGCATTAAGAAGAAGTTCCTTAACAGCCTCTGCGCTCATTGCAGACACGTTCTGTTTTCCGAATTCTTCGTAATCCTGTTCGGCTGCTGCCTCTACAGTAATACTCATTACCTTACGTCGAGCTCCGCGCTCTACACTTGTCACTACGCCACTTACAGGCGAAACAAATTTCAGTTCAGGATGGTTCTTGTCAATAAACAAGGGTCCTCCGGCCATTACATACTCTTGTTCCTTAACGACTACCTTAGGAGTTACTCCTGTAAAGTCATCCGGTACTATAGCATAGAACCCAGGTGCCTTTACAGCCACAACTTCTGCAGCTGCCTTACCTTTCAAGTTAATGTTCAGGCCTTTGCGTAATTTAATTACATTTGCCATATCGGGTTATAAAAAATGGTTTTTATATTTTCCGCGCAAAATTAAAGAAAAAATAAGTAAAAATGAACTTTTTCGTCAGATAAATAAAGAATTTTTTCCGTATTTGATTTTAGTATCTAAAAACATATTACACAATTGTCAGTTTCGCCACATAGAGGTTACAAAAACACTGTATGAAACAAATTTTAAAACGATACATCCCCCTATTCTTTCACGTCCCATTTCCGTAAGAAGCTTTTTATCTCTCCTTTCATCCTTAAAGTTATTGTACTTTCCACTTTCGGTTTAAAGGACAATATCTTACGTCCATAAGAAACGGCTGACAGTGTATCTCCCTTTGAAAGATAAAGTTTGAACAGCTTATATCGAGGGGTAATCCTTGAAGGTACCATATCTGAAGCCTTACGGTAATATGTTTCCGATTTATCAAAATTACCTTTCTCCATATTCTCATCCCCTAACAGACAATATATTTCACTGTCAGGACACAAGAATGACGTCCTGTTCAATATATCACTTCTCAAGGAATCCGGAACCGTTTCCATTTGTGAGTACATATACATTATATCAGGATTATATTGGAAATAGGAAAGAAGCTTCGGGTCATGCCAAGCCTTCTTATACAAACCATAGGAGTGGACAGACAAACCGGAAAGGATTGTCAGCACAATGAAAAAGGAAACCTTATATATCAGTCGCGGTATTCTGATGTAAAAGACAGGACGAAATTCCAAAGAACCGACCAAAAAAGCAAACAATGCCAGCAGTAAAACAATGTCAAACGGATAAGAAAACAATGAGAAAACAATAAACGCCCAGAATGATGTAAGCAGACTTTCCGACCGGCAGTCTGACGGACGTACCCTAAAACTCTCTATTATAATCCATATAAAAAAAGCCATTCCCGGCAAACCGTGTTCTGCACCGATATGCAGAATCTCATTATACGGATAAGCCACATTATCCGCAAGCATAATAAAATGAGAATGTGGATGAGTGGCAAAAAAGTCTGCCTGATAAAGCATATAATTGGCTGTCCATCCGCCGGTTCCCCACCCGAAGACAGGATAATCGGAAATAAGCCGGAGAGTATTCAGCCATACTAACAGACGTCCGTCGGCAGAATCAGGTTTCAGGCAGTAAAGGATGACACTGACAGTACTTAAAATCATTAAGGCCGAAAAACACTCAACCACCACCCTTTTTATACGGTTCTCTTGAATAAGATATACTATCCTTCTGATGAAAATGACTACACCCCCTGTGAAAGCCGCCAAAAGGCCTGAACGCGAGCCGGATGCGATAACACCATACATAAGCAATACGCCAATCAGAACCCAGGCAAGTGTACGAATATCATTAATTCCCCTTCTTCTGTAAATCACGTTGATTACTCCGGCACATAATATGCCAAGAAAACCGCCTAATGGTCCCGGATTTCCAAAAGTACCGGTGATATCAAACCGGCTATGATTGCTGGAAATCCAGTGCCATTCTTGCAATAAGACTATTATTACTTCGCATACTCCCCAGCATAGTATAACGTAAGAAGCATACTTCCTTACATATGCAGGAGCAGAACGAGCAAGGAAATACACCATCCCCACCAATGCGTATTGCCATAAGGAGGATATATCAACCGGGACATGCCTGTGCATGAAAATCATAGCGACAAGTATGCCCAGCAAGATATCTTGAATGCGAATAATAAGCATTGTAGTTCTTTTATTTCTTAGAAAAAGGCTTTTTATAAGAAACAACTATTCCACTCTGGTCATTATTATATCCGTAGGTACTGAGAAACCTATTGGATGAACTTCCTCCGCATTCTCATCACCTTCTATCATTTTCCATATGCCAAAATTCTCATTCAAAGTCCAGCGTATCTTATTTTTGGATATATAGTCTATTCTACAAGCAGGTATTCCATTACCATCAAAATGTTTCTTACGCTGGTCATAAAGAGTAGCACCTATAGATTTAGAGTAATAAGAAAAGTAAGAGGCAGTAATATAAATATTCTGTTCAGGACATTTTATGCCGTAAACACGATGAGTGTTTATCTTAAGATAGTCATCAGAATATTGTCCTTTTACACTGACTGAATAACCACCCAATATTTTTACAGTTCTTCCTTTATGTAAAGTTTCACCTTTTACTAATTTTATAGTGAAGGTGGTATCACCTTTCTCGCCTCTCCACGTTCCTATGTAATCGTCAACGGAAACCTGTGCGTTAATACCAACACAAGTACATAAAACAACTAAAAACAAAAATAACTTCTTCATAAATAATAAGCATTAACATTAAACAAAAAATTTTATACTCTCAAGGCACTTTCCACCCTCCCCACTCATTCGTACTTTGATTATATGGGTTAAATATCAATTCCAATCCTGATTTACTGTCATCCAAAAAATCAGAAAATGCTGAAACTATGTTTCCCGCAACACCTCCAGTATTATAAATAAATTCATTAAGGTCTTCTTTCATCTTATCATATGAAAAAGACTCCGCAAAAGCCTTAAAATCTTCTTCTGAAATTATAATAAAGGTCGTACACCCGAATTCTGATATTACACCATACGAAAAATTATCAACATCAAGATAACCACCGGTGTACCTTGAAGTCAGAAGACTTAAGTCTGCAGCCGATGGAATTGGAGCACCTGTAGGGTGTGAATGATACCATTCTGTGATACCTTTACTTATATTACTCCAATCATACTTTATTGAAGTACTTTCTTGATCCTTCGGACCATGAACCACACCTCCAGAACGTATCCATCCATTCTCCTTACGATTTGACTTTTGATAGAAGCTGTCGAATATCTCTTTGACTTTATCCTTAAGGTCATCATTTTTATTTAGAGATTCAATTTTCTCGTTTAGCTCTTTATTTTGTTCATCACCTTCTTTATCTCCTTTATTCTTATCGTTTGTCGAGTTATTATTATCACCAGACACATAACCTCCATCGCCATTATCTGTTTCGCCATCCGGATCCTCATTGCCCGGAAGGAAAGGCATTTCTTCCTCAGTTTCTTCTCCCGGAGTCCACCAATCATCATCATCATCTTCCGGCGGTGTTATTACGACATCAGGCGTTACCGGGGTTAATACGCCATTAATATCTTCCATTATGAAAGCATTACCTTTCTCGTCAACATACCATAAACTGTCTCCTATCTCTATAAAGCCTGAGTCCGATTCCCAACCTCCATCTTCCCAATTGTCCCAATCTTCATCTTCCCACCAGCCATCGTCCCACCAGTCATCCTCCCCGTAGCTACGTGTGGCCACTTTTTTCTTACCTTTCACGACAACGCCATCAAGGATGCTGTAAGCTATCCTCATCTTCTCCTCCATATCTTCCTTCTTACCGGCAAGGAACACGCCTCGCTTCTTTACACCATTCTTATAGTAGTTGACACGAAGAATCATATCCAAATTAGGCATGGTATAAAAGGCTATACCGGAGAAGCCGCCTTTATCGGCACAGTTTATAAATCTGTCACATACTTTCTTCAGATACTTCTTGTCATATTCGGCATCAGGTATCAGATTCAATATGTATGTTCCCATGTTACCGTTGTTCTTGTTCTTGACAACAACCAACTTCTGGTAAACATTGACAGCATACGCCCTTGCCTTTCCATTCTCGTATGTACTGTATATTGCCTTGTAATGTATATCATTCTTTATGGGAATATCATAACATTCAAGTCTACCTTTTGCGGAAGGGACAGCCTTGTCCCACAAAGGTACAAAATCTCCGGGAGTCAAACGCTTGGTCCCTTTTTCCTCAATGGAACGGGATAAGGGCATGTTTCTTGAGTATTGTTTCTCGAAAAACGCTTTGGCTTCATCAATGGTAAAATCATCATGGGCGTCCCGGTCACCATAAAAATCAAAACCGATAGTGTCAGTGCAGTTCCATAAAAACAGGGCTGTCAGTGACAGAAACATGCCAATGTAAATGTATATTGATCTCATATATCGTTCTTTTAAAAATTTAATTACCATAAAACTCGCCGTTTCAATTCGGTTTGATATGTTTCCGGATATATTATTTTCTTCGACATCCTATCTCTCTCCAAAGTTCTACAATCAATCTTTATAAAAATATCAACAGTATATATATTTTTATCATAACACCATTTTGTCAAACTATGAATATATTTATTCTCACCGTATGGCGCAAGGTATTTGTTGGGGGGTATAGGATATTGATCATCAAATATAAATCTGTCTCTCTTACAGAGAATGTTACCATCTATATCTTTATAAATGAATGTTATTGATGAAACATGATTATACTTATTTAAATCCGTTTCTTTGGGTATAAATGTATAAATATTATCTGTTTCATTTTTTAAGTCCAATGTTATTATTTTGTTCACATTATCATAATCAATCTGTATTTTTATCTGAGCCATTAAATATATTGGAGATATAATAATACATAATATAAATAATATCCTTTTCATACGTAAATATTAAGCGTCCTACACATAAAGTAGGACAGGTTTATAC
>NZ_DXVR01000104.1:0-8724 GCF_019417265.1 Bacteroides sp. | reverse complement strand
ATTCTGAAGTGAATAAAGGTTCCGAGTTCTGGATAGAGCTCCCTTACCAACCCGTTAATTAAAAATAGAACTACTATTAACAACAAGAGAACAAAAAAGATTAGAAATCTTTTGGAAAATTCAAAGAAGTCTTTATCTTTGCAAGCGAAATAAAAATGTAATTATTACAAGTTTGAATTAAGGAAATATGGAAATAGTAGTAGAACGATTGCAAGGGCATAATATCAAACCTTCGGTGCAGCGCATTGCCATCATGAAATATCTTATGGAGCACCGCACACATCCGACGGTAGACGAGATTTATACAGCACTGTCTCCTACTATACCGACGCTTTCAAAAACGACAGTTTACAACACACTGAAAATTTTGAGCGAACAAGGAGCTGCACAGACGCTGACCATTGATGAGCGTAACACATGTTATGATGCCGACACTACTCCACATGCACATTTCTTGTGCAAACGCTGTGGTAAAGTTTATGATCTGGCGTGTAATGACACTGTAAGACAAGTGGTAGATACAGATATGGATGGACACGAAGTGCAGGAAATCCACTATTATTACAAAGGAATCTGTAAACAATGTAAAGAAGACTAACGTTCTATTATAAGAACAAACGAATAACTAATTCAATTAAATCAAAAAGAAAATGAAAAAATTTAGATGTACTGTATGCGGTTACGTATATGAAGGTGATGCCGCTCCTGAGAAATGCCCGTTGTGTAAAGCTCCTGCAAGCAAGTTCGTAGAAGTTGTAGAAACTACAGAAGATGGTCCTCTTTCTTTTGCTGACGAACATGTAATCGGTGTAGCTAAAGGTTGTGATGACGAAATGATCAAAGACTTGAACAATCACTTCATGGGCGAATGTACAGAAGTTGGTATGTACTTGGCTATGAGCCGTCAGGCTGACCGCGAAGGCTATCCTGAAATCGCAGAAGCTTTCAAACGTTACGCTTGGGAAGAAGCAGAACACGCTGCTAAGTTCGCTGAACTTCTTGGCGACTGCGTATGGGATACTAAGACTAACCTTGAAAAGCGTATGAACGCTGAAAGCGGTGCTTGCGCTGACAAGAAGCGTATCGCTACTCGTGCTAAGGCTCTTAACCTTGACGCTATCCACGATACAGTTCACGAAATGGCTAAGGACGAAGCTCGTCACGGTAAAGGTTTCGAAGGTCTGTACAACAGATATTTCAAGAAATAATATACTATCGACCGATAGATTTATGCCAGGCATACCGAAAGGTGTGTCTGGTATTTTTTCATCACAAAAGAAAGAAATCAGATTTATGCCATCAGAACTTTCCAGCATCGGTTCTCATCTTCTATCAGAACCGATTTGTTCTCAATCCAGTCGCCGGAATTAAGATAATGTATATTGCCTAAATAGGTATCTTCCGGATGATGGATATGCCCGCAGATAATACCGTCGTAATTATTTTTTACGGCAAAATCGGTTATCTGCTTCTCAAAATTGGTAAAATTAGAAACCAATTTCTTTGTCCATCTCTTAATTGCCTGGGCAAAAGAATACGGCTGCTTATGTCGTAAGGCTCTATACCTGTTGTAAAATCCGTTAATGAAAAGAAGGAATTCGTAACATGAAGCACCGAGTTTGGAAAGCCATGTCGCCTTCCGGTTTACAGTGTCAAAACAATCTCCATGGGTAACAAAGTACCTCTTGCCTCCTGAGGACAAAGTAAAATCCTTAAGTACCTTAATACCGACAACTATCTTATCGAGATATCTCTGCATGAAGTCATCATGATTGCCATAAGTGTATATCACGTCATTTGTATCATTCTTCATCATATCCGATATAACGCGGAAGAAACGCATCAAATCACCTCTCCATGCACACTTAGGATGCTTTCTGATATACCAACCGTCAATAATATCACCATTCAGAATCAACCGCTCGCACGTCACCGAACGGAGAAACTGAATAAGTTCGTTTACTTTAGCATGGGGCATCCCAAGATGTAAATCAGATAATACTATTGTACTGTAATGTTGTTTTGTCTGCATGATAACCTTCTTAAATGATACAAATTTACAAAAAAACTCGTTCTATGTATTCATTAACCGAAAAATGTGGTCAGTCAGAAAAAAAGATTATCAAATCCGGAGCCATCACCCCTACTTCCGGCATATAACCGTTGGTAGCAACCTCTATCCCTCGTGTTACAACTCTCTCCTGAGCGGAAGTCGCATTGTAAGACATTAAGCCTAATAAAAATAGAGCCAAAAGACTGATTTTCTTCATAACATAAAATTATATTGGTTTGCATGCAAATATAATTATTATTTTGTAATGAATACAATTCGGTATGTCTTCTTTCTTGATTATTTGGGCTTTTTAGCATTTACAAATGCACTATTACAGACTAAATCTACAATGTATCAACTCTCAAGTATTTGACAATAGCCATAAATATCGTACCTTTGCAAACACATAGGGATTAATATATACACAAAGGCTACACATGCTTAAGGGAAAAAGACATTTAAAGACCATGCGCTTTTTCTTTCCGATATTATTTATATTCTATTTCGGAGGAATAACACTGTTTACGCATACTCATGCAGTAAACGGGGTTATAATTGTGCACTCCCATCCCTATAACAGCGAACACACACATACGGCACAACAAGCCGAAACTATCTTTTTTCTATCTTCATTTTATACTTACGGTGACATTCCGCAACCATTAACTCCTGTATTATGGCTCATACTACTTGCAGTACTTACAATACCAGCTGTCTGCAATAAGCCTCTCAAAACTACATACGGGGGTATCTATTTGCGTGCCCCTCCGGCATTAGACTGATATAATCAATTCTTTATTTATACTGTATGCCTTCGTTATGAAAGTGTACACATATATCATGTCTAAAAATTTAAAAACAAAATCAAATGAAAGCTATATATACCATTATATTGGGAACAATACTAACATTGCTCCCATATCAACTATATGCCTATGAACTGAATGAATCGGATGCCAACATGATAGGCCACGTTACAGACAAACACTCACAGGAACATCTGGCTTTTATTACAATAAGCCTGAAAGGTACCACTATAGGTACTACAACTGACGAGACAGGTCACTATTTTCTGAAAAATCTTCCTGAAGGAACATTCACAGTGGAGGTTTCATCAGTAGGTTACAAAACTGTACGCAAGGAAGTAAAATTCAAAAAGGGTAAAACCATCGAAATGAATTTCGAAATAGAGGAAGACCTTATTTCACTTGAAGGTGTAGTGGTTTCAGCCAACAGAAACAAAACTACCCACCGCATGGCTCCTACACTGGTAAATGTAGTTTCTATGAAGACTTTCGAGAATACCAACTCTTCGTGTCTGTCTCAGGGATTGAACTTCCAGCCCGGCGTAAGAGTGGAAAACAACTGTCAGAACTGTGGGTATCAGCAAGTCAGAATAAACGGTCTGGATGGTCCGTACACACAAATTCTTATTGACTCACGCCCTATATTCAGTGCCCTTTCCGGAGTATATGGCCTTGAACAAATTCCTGCCAATATGATAGACCGGGTGGAAGTTATGCGAGGAGGCGGTTCTGCCCTCTTCGGTTCATCGGCCATAGCAGGTACTATCAATATCATCACAAAAGAACCTATAAGAAATTCGGGACAGATATCTCACACCCTGACAGGTATTGGTGATGGAAGTGTTTTCGAGAATAATACTACAATGAACGCTTCACTCGTCACCGACAACCAGAAAATGGGAATTGCAGTGTTCGGACAAAACAGAGAGAGAAACGGTTATGACCACGACGGCGACGGTTTTACCGAGCTGCCTAAACTAAAAAACCAGACTGTAGGTATGCGTTCGTATATCAAGACAAGTACCTACTCCAAACTTACAATGGAATATCATCATCTGCAGGAATTCAGACGCGGAGGTGATATGCTTGACAGACCTGCTCACGAAGCAAACATTGCCGAACAGCTCACTCACAGCATAAACACAGGAGGATTGAAGTTCGACTATTTCTCACCAAACGAGAAGCATCGTATGAGTATATATACATCGGCCCGGCATATTAACCGCGACAGCTACTATGGTGGCGGACAAAGCAGTGAATCTGCGCTCAAGGCATATGGGGGTACAACCGACCTGACATGGATAGCAGGAACACAATACAACTATCACTGGGACAAATGTCTGTTCATGCCTGCAGACCTTACTGCCGGTACGGAATATAATTACGACAATCTTAAGGACAATCAGTGGGGATACAACAGATACGTTGCGCAGAAAGTAAGAATTCTGAGTGCCTTCGCACAGAACGAATGGAAAAACGAAATGTGGAGTTTTCTTATCGGTGGTCGTCTGGACAAACACAGCATGCTGAGCAAACCGATATTCAGTCCGAGAGCCAACCTTCGCTTCAATCCTACTGAAAATATCAATCTGCGTGCGAGCTACTCATTCGGTTTCCGCGCCCCACAGGCTTTCGATGAGGATTTGCACATCGAGAACGTCGGAGGTGCAGTCTCGATGATTCGTCTTGCAGAAGACTTGAAAGAAGAGAAATCGCAGAGCACAAGCATTTCTGCCGATATGTATCACAACTGGGGCGACTGGCAGGGAAATCTCCTCATAGAAGGATTCTATACAAACATCTCTGATGTATTTGCACTGACAGAAATCAGTAAAGAGAACGGAGTTCTCATAATGGAACGCGGAAACGAAAAAGGTTCTGTAGTTTATGGAGGAACACTTGAAGGTAAACTGGCATGGCGAAATATATGGCAGTTACAGGCCGGATTAACACTCCAGAAAGCTGAATATAAGGAAGCAAGAGCATGGAGCGAAGACGTGGCAGAAGAGAAAAGAATGTTCCGTACGCCAAACACATATGGATACTTCACAATGACATACGCTCCAGTGAAACAGTTTAATGTAGCATTATCCGGTACGTATACAGGAAGTATGTTAGTAGAACACCACAAAGGATATATCGATAAAAACAGAACTGAAAAGACAAGAAGCTTTATGGATATAGGATTAAAAGCCTCTTACGATTTCAATCTTTATAAGAGAACAACTCTCCAGCTAAATGCAGGTGTACAGAACATCTTCAATGCCTATCAGAAAGACTTCGATAAAGGTGCAGAAAGAGATTCCGGTTATATCTATGGTCCAGGCATGCCACGTTCTATATTTGCAGGTGTAAAGATAAGCTATTAATTTACAAAATAAATGCTGAGAAATCTATAAGTAAAAGCTTCGTCATCCAAGTTAAAATGGCGAAGCTTTTCATTTTAAATGACACTTCATTTTTTTTAAACGTACAAGGTTATTATATTTGCCATAAATTTAAATCAAGAACAATATGATAACAAATAACGAAATGCTGTTAGCCTTCGGGCTGACACTGATAGCCGGACTGTCTACCGGCATAGGCAGCCTTATAGCACTACTGTCGAAAAAGACAGACACACGTTTCCTTTCAGCATCTTTAGGGCTGTCGGCAGGAGTAATGATTTATGTTTCTTTTATGGAGCTGATGCCGGAATCAGTCCATCTGCTAAGTGGAATATACAGCGAACGTGAAGCCTCGGCCTACATGCTTTTGGCATTTTTCATCGGTATAGGACTTATTGCTCTGATAGACTTTCTTGTGCCGGAGGATGAAAACCCACACGAGATTCATTCATCCCATGGCAATGAAAAGAAACTAAAACGTACAGGAGTGATGATGGCACTTGCCATAGGAATACACAACTTTCCGGAAGGACTTGCCACGTTTACGTCTGCACTGACCAATCTGGAAATTGCAATTCCAATCGTATTTGCCATAGCCATCCATAATATACCGGAAGGTGTAGCTGTATCTGTTCCTATCTACCATGCTACAGGCAGCCGCAGGAAAGCATTCTGGTATTCATTCCTCTCAGGAATGGCCGAGCCTATAGGGGCACTTATAGGAATACTTTTCCTCATTCCGTTCTGGACTCCTTCCATCAATGCGCTGCTGCTTGCATTAGTTTCAGGAATCATGGTTTATATATCGTTCGACGAACTTCTGCCAAGCACGGAAAAATACGGACACCATCACTGGGGAATTTGTGGTGTAATATTTGGTATGGCGATAATGGCCGTAAGTCTGCTACTGATATAAATATTATATACGGAAGATTACGAAGTTCTGTACAAAGAAAGGGAAAAACGCAACTCCATCCTAAAAGAACGTAAAAGCACAAACAGGAAAAACTATTATGTAGACCCTCTTACAAAGGACAGATAAAAGTTAAATGCGTATAAATGCTATACATTTACAAAATAAATTCGTATATTGTGCAATAGTAGTTTAACCCCAAATTTTAAAAATCATGAGAAAGTACATTGCAGAACTATTAGGCACTATGATTTTAGTATTATTAGGATGTGGTAGTGCAGTATTCGCAGGCGGAGCGGCAGATACCGTCGGTGCAGGAACAGGAACTATTGGTGTAGCATTGGCTTTCGGACTTTCCGTTATCGCCATGGCTTACTGTATCGGAAACATATCGGGATGCCACATAAATCCGGCCATAACCTTTGGGGCATGGATTAGTGGCAGGATTGATACCAAGGATGCATTCATGTACATTGTGTTTCAGACAGTTGGCGCTATAATCGGAGCCATGATACTGTCAATATTGGTTGGCGCCGGAGGACATGCCGGACCGACAATGACAGGAGCCAATACTTTCGACAATGGAGAAACGGTACAGGCATTCATAGCCGAAGCTGTATTTACTTTTATATTTGTCTTGGTGGTATTGGGTGCAACTGACGAAAAGAAAGGTGCAGGCAATATGGCCGGACTGGCTATCGGACTTACATTAGCATTGATACACATTGTCTGTATCCCCATCACGGGTACTTCTGTAAATCCGGCAAGAAGCATAGGACCTGCAATTATGGAAGGAGGACAGGCACTCAGCCAATTATGGCTTTTCATCGTAGCCCCACTTGTAGGAGCAGCATTCAGTTCGCTCGTCTGGAAATTCATCGGTGAAGGCAAACAATAGTTTATATATCTGAGAGACATTATATCCCTTGTATCGGAAACACTGCAGTTGTTACGGTACAAGGGATTTTGTTTTTATATCAAGGATTTGAATATGTATAAAAAAATAAATAGTCAAAAACGAAGAAAAACAAGTCTTTTTTTTGGGATTTTATCTATAATAAAGTAATTTTGCTTGACGTAGAAACAAGCATAAAATATGACACACATAGAAAAGTTGAATTATATACCTCAAAACATAGACTTGATGGCAGGAATAGATGTAACCGGAAACTTCAAGCATTTATTCAAGACTTCATCAAAGGTTCCGGGATATTTGTTTCTGTTATGTTTCCAGGGAACATGTACAATAACAGTGCACCTCACACAATACACGATGAAGAAAGGGACGCTGCTGATACTGCTACCCGATTTATACTTTCAGGTTCTGGAACAGAGCGAAGACTGTAAATTTATTTTTGCAGGATTTGCGACTGAACTTGTGCGCAGTTCATCATTATTCTCAAAATCAATAGAATATACTCCTTTCATATTCGAGAAACCTGTACTGCAGCTTGAAAAGAAAGGATACGAACTGATGTACAGCTACATAAGAATCATAATAAAAGCCAAGTATATATACAACAATATCATCACTCAGGAACAGGCTGCACTGACATTCACCCAACTGATTCTTGGATTAGGAAATCTGATAAAGAACGGAAAGAATGTAAACCAGCAGTACAACAGAAACCAGGAGATAGTAAAGGAACTGGTCAGAACGGTTGTAATAAACTATCACACAGAAAGAAACGTCAGCTTTTATGCCGAAAAGATGCATCTGTCACCACAGCATCTCAGTACTACCATAAAGAAGATAACGGGTAAAACACTGACAGATATCATATCATCATTCATCATAAACGATGCAAAAGCGAAGCTGAAATCTACAGAGATGACCATTCAGGAAATTGCCTACTCACTGAACTTCCCGGACATTTCGTTTTTCGGAAAATATTTCAAAAGATATACAGGCATGTCGCCTAAACAGTACAGAAACACTGAACTATAATAAAATCTAACAGCGTTCTAACGGTATTTAAATACTGTTCGAACGCTGTTAGATTTTTAATTATTGCTCGTCCTTAATTTCCTCAATCGGAGTAACATCTACTATATTTTCTTCTTCCTTCATCACCTTCTTTCTGAAACGGATTAATCGTATCAAGTCTGTGAGCGAATAGACTATGGCCGAAACACCGAGTATGGTAAAAGGAAGAGTTGCTGCCTGGAACGGATTAGCCAGAACTACGATACCGGCCAATAACACCAATACCGGAACAACATACATCAGGAATGGCACCTTAGTGAAATTGCGCACCGAAATGAAGTTAAACAGTTGCGAAAGGCCTGCCAACACCAACAATACACCCAACACATACATCAGTGTAGTAATGAAAAAGTCAGGCATAATCATAAGCCAGAATCCGAGCAATGCACTACCTACGGCTGCAACCGGAAAAGCAGACCTGATACCAGCCTCTTCCCTACGCTTGGCCGTTGCCAAGTAACCAAAAACTCCGATAAGTCCCGGCAACAGAAACAGAACCCCGATAGTAATCACAAGATACCTTACAGCTTCCCCAGGCCATACCACCAACAGTACACCTATTATTAGAGCACATATAC
>NZ_DXVR01000103.1:0-8970 GCF_019417265.1 Bacteroides sp. | reverse complement strand
TTTTAGTAGAGAAGTCCCCGAGGTAGAGATACTTCGGGGACTTTCGCGTTTATACTGGTCTGACTGTAATATAATCGCGGGCCGGATGTTAATCTTTTGTTTAATATTGGTAATGTTGTATAAAATCGTTGATTTTAAATTCGTTTTCTTCGTCCTTATTTCTTATATTTGAGCCGCAATAACAAACAGGTATGCGGCTTTTAATAAAGTTGCGAATAACCGGTGTTGAATTGCTGTATAAACAATAATTTACTAGTACAGTTATGGAAAATAAAATTCAAGAACTTACTGACAAGATTTATCGTGAAGGTGTGGAAAAAGGAAACGAAGAAGCACAACGGATTGTCAGTGAGGCACAGGCAAAGGCTGAGAAATTAATTGAAGATGCCAGAAAGCAGGCAGAAGAAATTCTTGCTTCAGCTAAGAAAACGGCTGATGAGCTTAGTGAGAATACCAAGTCCGAATTAAAACTTTTTGCCGGACAGGCACTGAATGCCTTGAAGACTGAGGTAACCAACTTGCTTACAAATGAAACGGTTTCTGAAGCTGTTAAGAACTTTACATCTGATAAAGAGTATTTCAATAAGTTTGTAGTATCATTGGCAAAACAGTGGTCGGCAAACGAACCGATAGTGATATCAGTTCCTGACGGGGAAAGTCTGAAAAAATATTTCTCAAATAATGCAAAGGAATTGCTTGACAAGGGTGTAAAAATAGAAAGTGTCAATGGCACAAAAGTCTTGTTCAGCATATCTCCTGCAGACGGCTTTTATAAGGTGAACTTCGGTGAGGAAGAATTTGAAAACTATTTTAAAGAATTCTTGCGTCCGCAGTTAGTACAAATGTTGTTTTAAGAATTGATTATGGATGCTTATTATTATCTTGTAGCCGGATTGCCGGATATCTCTTTGGAGGACGGTAAGCTGAGTTATACAGTCGATAGTTTTAAGTCGGAAATATACCCTGATTTGTCTGATAAAGATAAGAATATAATAGATTTGTTCTATCTTAAGTTCGATAATGATAACCTTTTGCATCTGTTGAAAGACAAAGAGTATGTCGTTAAGAGGAACGGTAATTTCAGCTCTGATGAATTATTGTCTTTAATAGATACAATAAAGGATGGTGATATTCCCGACAGGAAGTGCCCATCTTATTTCAGTAAGTTTATATCTGAATATCTTGCCTTGGCTCCTGAGGATGCTTACAGGGCAAGTGATATGTTGACCTCTGATTATTATTCATATGCTATGAGAACTAAGAATAGTTTCGTATCGGCATGGTTTGAATTTAATTTGAACCTTAATAATATTCAGTCGGCAATTTCAGCCAGAAAATATAAAATTGATGTAGCTTCGACAATTGTAGGGGATACTGATGTATGTGAGGTGTTGCGTACATCGAATGCCCGTGATTTTGGTTTGGGAGATACATTGCCTTATCTGGAGAATATTCAGAGAATTTCGGAAATAGATGATTTGCTGGAAAGAGAGAAGAAAGTAGACCAGCTGAAGTGGAACTGGATGGAGGACGAGTCTTTCTTTAATTATTTCACAGTTGAGCGTTTGTTTGTCTTTCTTCTTCAGTTGGAGATGATTGAAAGATGGATATCATTGGATAAAGATAAAGGTAATGAACTGTTCAGGGCTTTAATACAAAGTCTGAAGGATGATGTTCAGATACCGGAGGAATTTAGAAAATAGTTTAAATGTAATAAAATGGCAACAAAAGGTAGTGTTGTTGGCGTTATAGCCAATATGGTGACTTTGACTGTAGATGGTCCGGTGGCACAGAATGAAATCTGTTACATCTCTACAGGTGGTGACCGACTTATGGCCGAGGTTATTAAGATTGTTGGCACTAATGTTTATGTTCAGGTGTTCGAAAGTACACGTGGACTGAAGGTAGGTGCTGAAGCTGAATTTACAGGCCATATGCTTGAGGTTACTTTAGGACCGGGTATGCTGTCGAAGAATTACGATGGTTTGCAGAATGACCTTGATAAGATGGAAGGCGTTTTCCTGAAACGCGGACAATATACTTATCCTTTGGATAAAGAGGCTAAATGGCTTTTCAAACCTATAGTTAAGGTGGGGGATGAGGTCGGTCCTTCTGCATGGTTGGGTGAAGTTGAAGAAAATCATCAGCCTTTGAAGATTATGGTGCCTTTCCAGCTTACGGGTACTTATAAGGTGAAATCAATAGTATCTGAAGGCGAATATACAATAGAAGATACAGTAGCAGTACTTACTGACAAGGATGGAAATGATATTCCTGTAAACATGATACAGAAATGGCCTGTCAAGAAGGCTATGACTAACTATAAGGAAAAACCACGTCCATTCCGTCTGCTGGAAACAGGTGTACGCGTAATAGATACGGTCAATCCTATTGTGGAAGGTGGTACAGGATTTATTCCCGGTCCTTTCGGTACAGGTAAGACAGTTCTTCAGCATGCCATCTCAAAACAGGCTGAAGCTGATATAGTAATCATAGCTGCCTGCGGTGAACGTGCTAATGAGGTTGTGGAAATCTTTACTGAGTTCCCTGAACTGGTAGACCCTCATACAGGAAGAAAACTGATGGAACGTACTATCATCGTGGCAAATACATCAAACATGCCTGTGGCAGCACGTGAGGCATCTGTTTATACAGCCATGACTATGGCAGAGTTCTATCGTGCGCAGGGGCTTAAGGTTCTGCTTATGGCCGACTCTACTTCCCGTTGGGCTCAGGCTCTTCGTGAGATGTCAAACCGTATGGAGGAATTGCCTGGTCCGGATGCGTTCCCTATGGATATTTCTTCTATCATATCTAATTTCTACGGACGTGCAGGATATGTTTATCTTAATAATGGTGCAACCGGTTCTATTACATTCATCGGAACTGTATCACCAGCCGGCGGTAACTTGAAGGAACCTGTTACGGAGAATACCAAGAAGGTGGCTCGCTGCTTCTATGCTTTGGAACAGGAACGTGCCGACCGTAAGCGTTATCCGGCTGTTAATCCTATCGATTCTTACTCTAAATATCTGGAATATCCTGAATTCGAACAGTATATCACTGACAGAATCAATGGTGAGTGGATAGGAAAGGTAAACGAACTGAAGACTCGTCTGCTTCGCGGTAAGGAAATTGCGGAACAGATTAACATTCTTGGTGATGACGGTGTACCGGTAGAATATCATGTGATTTTCTGGAAATCAGAGCTTATAGACTTCGTAATCCTTCAGCAGGATGCATTTGATGAGGTAGACTCTGTAACTCCTATGGAACGTCAGGAAGAAATAGTAAACATGGTGATTGATGTTTGTCACACTGAATTCAAGTTTGACAACTTCGTGGAAGTTATGGACTATTTCAAGAAGATGATAAATATCTGCAAGCAGATGAACTATTCCAAATACAAATCAGAACAGTATGTAGAGTTTGGAAAACAATTGCAGGAATTGCTTGCAGAAAGACGTGCCAATTAATTTATTTCATTAATCAATAACTAAAAAATGGCAACAAAAGCATTTCAAAAGATATATACCAAAATCAGCCAGGTTAATAAGGCCACTTGTTCGCTTAAGGCAACAGGGGTAGGCTATGACGAGCTGGCTATGGTTAATGGCAAACTTGCGCAGGTCGTTAAGATTGCCGGAGATGATGTTACATTGCAGGTGTTTGAGGGAACTGAAGGTATCCCGACAAATGCAGAGGTTGTGTTCTTGGGTAAGTCGCCTACACTGAAGGTGAGCGAACAGCTTGCAGGACGTTTCTTCAACGCATTCGGTGACCCTATTGACGGTGGTCCTGAAATAGAGGGTACTGAAGTGGAGATTGGAGGACCTTCTGTAAATCCTGTACGTCGTAAACAGCCTTCTGAACTTATTGCTACCGGTATCGCGGGTATCGACTTGAACAATACTCTGGTATCAGGACAGAAGATTCCGTTCTTTGCTGACCCTGACCAGCCGTTTAACCAGGTGATGGCTAATGTGGCTCTTCGCGCAGAAACAGATAAAATCATTCTTGGTGGTATGGGTATGACCAACGATGACTACCTTTATTTCAAGAATGTGTTCTCTAATGCAGGTGCGCTGGACCGTATCATCAGTTTCGTAAACACAACCGAGAATCCTCCTGTAGAACGATTGCTTATTCCTGATATGGCTCTGACTGCTGCCGAATACTTTGCGGTAGAGCATAATCAGAAGGTGCTTGTTCTGCTTACAGATATGACTTCTTATGCCGATGCTTTGGCTATCGTGTCCAACCGTATGGACCAGATTCCTTCGAAGGACTCTATGCCAGGTTCTCTGTATTCAGACCTTGCAAAGATTTACGAAAAGGCGGTGCAGTTCCCAAGCGGTGGTTCTATAACTATTATTGCGGTGACTACACTTTCCGGCGGTGATATCACTCATGCAGTACCTGATAACACCGGTTATATCACTGAAGGACAGTTGTTCCTGCGCCGTGACAGTGATATCGGTAAGGTTATTGTCGACCCGTTCCGTTCACTTTCTCGTCTGAAACAGTTGGTTAGCGGTAAGAAGACACGTAAAGACCATCCGCAGGTTATGAATGCTGCCGTACGTCTGTATGCCGATGCTGCCAATGCAAAGACCAAGATGGAAAACGGTTTCGACCTTACAAATTACGACGAACGTACTCTGGCTTTTGCCAAGGATTATGCTAACCAGCTTCTTGCTATTGACGTAAACCTCAATACAACTGAGATGCTTGACGTTACTTGGGGACTGTTCAGCAAGTATTTCAAGCCGGAAGAAGTAAATATCAAGAAAGAATTCGTAGACCAGTACTGGAAGAAGTAAAACCAAATTCAATAAACAAACAGAGAAATGGCTATAAAATTTCAATATAACAAGACCTCTCTGCAGCAACTGGAAAAGCAACTGAAGGTTCGTGTACGCACGCTTCCTATCATAAAAAATAAGGAAAGTGCCTTGCGACTGGAAGTGAAGCGTTGCAAGAACGAAGCTGTGGAACTGGAGGAACGGCTTGAAAAACAGATTCAAGCTTATGAAGCCATGTTCGCACTCTGGAATGAATTTGATGCTTCATTAATAAAAGTGAAGGATGTTCATTTGGGCGTTCGTAAAATCGCCGGTGTCAGGGTTCCGCTTCTCGAGAATGTGGACTTTGATATAAGACATTATAGTATGTTTTCTTGTCCAAAGTGGTATGCAGATGGAATACATATACTTAAGACTTTGGCTGAAACAGCTATAGAAAGGGAGTTTACGCTCGCCAAATTGGGCTTGCTGGAACATGCGCGTAAAAAGACTACTCAAAAGGTAAACCTGTTTGAGAAGGTTCAGATACCTGGCTATCAGGATGCATTGAGAAAAATTAAACGATTCATGGAAGATGAAGAAAATCTGTCGAAATCATCACAGAAGATTCTGAAGTCTATCCAGGAAAAGAGAAAGGAGGCTGAACAATGATTGCTAAAATGAAAAAGCTGACTTTCCTTGTGTATTATAAGGAATATGAACAGTTCCTTGAAAGACTGCGAGAACTTGGTGTGGTACATATTTTCACTAAATCACAGGGAGTAGCGGAAAATCAGGAACTTCAGAACCGTATCAGACTTGCCGGAAGATATGCGGCTGCCATAAAATTCCTTCAGGGATTGAATGTAGTGGCTGACAAGCATGAGGGTGAGGCTATAAGTGGAGAAAAGGCACTTGAATTATTGACCGAACTGCAAAATAAACAGCAACAACTGGCTCACAAAAGGCAGGCTCTGGAGAAGGAAATTGCTTCATTAGAGCCTTGGGGGGATTTTGAAGCGGAAAATATTGAGCGTCTTAGGAAGGCCGGTTATGTGGTGAACTTCTACATCTGTTCTGAAAAACAGTTCAATGATGAATGGATTTCCGATTATAATGCGACTGTTATTAATAAAATTGGCTCTAAGGTTTATTTTGTTACAATAACATCGGATAAGGAAACTCCTGAGCTGGAAGTGGAATATGCCAAATTGCCTGAAAAATCTCTTAGCGGATTGAAAGCAGCTGTAGAGAGTCTGATCAGTGACATTAATAATATCGAAAGCAATATTAATGAACTGGCAAAAAAATCAATATCAGACCTTGAGGTGGCTCAGAAAAAGATTTATTCTGAGATAGAGTTCTCTAAGGTAGTACTGACCGGTGATTCATTGGCTGACAATAAACTGGTGTTATTGGAAGGTTGGGTTCCTGAGGTTAAAAGTGAGGATGTAAAGTCTTTCATGGATAATCAGGGGGCTTATTATGAGATTTCCGCTCCGACATCTGAAGATAATGTACCTATACTGTTCAAGAATGATAAGTTCTCACGATTGTTTGAACCTATCATCAGACTGTATATGCTGCCTAAGTACAATGAACTTGACCTTACTCCGTTCTTTGCTCCTTTCTTCATGCTGTTTTTCGGCTTGTGTCTTGGAGATACGGGATATGGTGCGTTTATGGTACTGGCGGTTACTGTCTACAGGCTGATGGCTAAGAATATCAGTCCGGGAATGAAACCGATTCTTACATTGGTACAGATTCTTGGTGCCTCTACTATGGTCTGCGGTTTGTTGACTGGTACATGTTTCGGATTTAATCTTTATGACATTCAGTTGCCTTTCCTGCAGAAGATGAAAGAAACCATCGCATTAGATAATCAGCAGATGTTTAATCTGTCGCTTATTCTGGGTGGTATTCAGATAATCTTTGGTATGATGCTTAAGGCTGTAAACCAGACTATACAATTAGGATTCAAGTATGCAGTGGGAACAATAGGATGGATATTTGTCATTCTGAGTTCTGCAATAGCATTTGCCGGTACAATGAAAATGGGTGGAACGGTTCATATGGTATTCGTTGTAGCAGGACTGCTTATGGCTTATCTCTACAATAGTCCCGGAAAGAATGTTTTTGTAAATATCGGTCTTGGACTTTGGGACAGTTACAATATGGCTACCGGATTATTGGGTGATATCCTGTCATATGTTCGTCTGTTTGCATTGGGATTGTCAGGAGGTATTCTGGCAAGTGTGTTCAATAGCCTTGCTTCGGGTATGAGTCCTGATAATGTAATAGCCGGTCCGATAGTAATGGTTCTGATATTTGTAATAGGTCATTCAATCAATATCTTTATGAATGTACTTGGAGCAATGGTTCATCCAATGCGTCTGACTTTTGTGGAATTTTTCAAGAATTCCGGTTACGAAGGTGGAGGAAAGGAATACTCTCCATTTAAAAAATAGATAGTATTTCGTGTATATAAACTGAAAAAATAATAAATAAAAAACTTTTGAATTATGGAAATGAATTTTTTGATTGCCTATATTGGCATCGCTGTTATGGTTGGTTTGTCTGGTATCGGTAGTGCATACGGAGTAACAATTGCAGGTAATGCATCAATCGGAGCTCTTAAGAAAAATGATAGTGCTTTTGGTAACTTCCTGGTATTGACAGCTCTTCCTGGTACTCAGGGACTTTATGGTTTTGCAGGTTACTTTATGTTCCAGAATATTTTCGGAGTCCTTACTCCTGAAATCACTACTCTTCAGGCTTGTGCGGTACTTGGTTCAGGTATCGGTTTGGGATTAGTTGCTCTTTTCTCTGCAATCCGTCAGGGACAGGTGTGTGCTAATGGTATTGCTGCTATCGGTCAGGGACATAACGTGTTCGGTAATACTTTGATTCTTGCAGTATTCCCGGAATTGTACGCTATCGTTGCTCTTGCTGCAACATTCTTGATGGGTTCTGCTATCACAGCGTAATATTTAAACATGATTTTTGATAAAGGCTGTCTCAATCTGTGATTGGGGCAGCTTTTTTATGTTATTGTGTATAAGAAGTTTTTTTATAACTTTGTCACGTAATATAATATAGAATATAATATGGGATACGGAAAATGGATTGGTGGCCTTATGGGATTTATGACTATGGGTCCTTTGGGAGCTTTGGCCGGTTTTGCCATAGGCTCATTATTTGATAATGCTAATGCCAATGAAAATATGACAGGTGATTCCGGTCAGCAGGATGAATATATGGGGCAAAGGAACAGTTTCTTGTTCTCTATGCTTGTCATGGCATCATATATAATACGGGCAGACGGCAGAATAATGCACAGCGAAATGGAATATGTGAGAAATTTCCTGAGAAACAATTTTGGCGAAGCAGCTGTGTCGGAAGGGGAGCAGATTCTTCTGAATCTGTTTGAACAGAGAAAGCAAATGGACAAGACAAATCCTATGGCGTTTAGAAACACAATAAATCAGTGTGGACAGCAGATTGCCGAGAATATGACATATGAGGAACGTCTTCAGCTGCTGAGTTTCCTTACACAGATTGCTAAAAGCGACGGTAACGTATGTAAAGAGGAGATTGATGCATTGCGTGAGGTAGCTTTATCAATGGGAATGTCATATCAGGAAGTTGAATCAATGCTTAACATGAGAGGCAAATCTCTTGACGAGGCTTACAAGGTTCTTGAAGTTTCGCCGGATGCTACGGACGAGGAAGTGAGAGCGGCTTACAAGAAGATGGCTCTGAAACATCATCCTGACAGAGTGGCTACTTTGGGAGAGGACATCAGAAAAGCTGCTGAGGAAAAATTCCAGGATATCAACAATGCCAAAGAAAGAATATATAAGGCAAGAGGAATGAGATAAAAAATAATCACAAGAAATAAGTCTCTATTTTGTATAGTACAGATTGCAAAAACAGCATTGTATGTAACAGATATAAAATAAAGTGCTCGTAAGTGTAAGGAATAAGTGTTTTTTTTACGAAAAAAGAATTGTGCAATTATTGTGTTTTAAAAGAAATCATTACTTTTGCATCGTAAAACTTGAGATTGATTATATCAAGTAACAAGATTGGTTAAATCGAATAGTTTTCAAACTTTATTATAAAACCATTAAAAATTTAAACAAAATGATTAAAGTAGGTATTAACGGTTTCGGTCGTATCGGCC
>NZ_DXVR01000102.1:5350-9375 GCF_019417265.1 Bacteroides sp. | reverse complement strand
ACTATAATCAGTGGTAATGACATTATAACAGTCAACCAAAATCAGGAAAAGACAAGTTGTCAAGAGTTCATTACACGTTCATTCTGCGTTCATTACACGTTCACTGAGTGGTTCTAAACATAATCCCACAAGCGAAGTATATCCGTTTCTCCCCAATACCAATGAGTAAAGCCCGCTATCACATTCTTATAACGGTATATGCATGTTTCAGCTTCTGCTCCACGTGTATTCTTGACGGAACAGACTTTCACTCCGGAAGCCAACTTACCATTATCCGTATCTATTGACAGAAAACGGAATTCATGCCCTCTGAGCGATATTTCAGATGACTCGATTATCCGATATCCGGTATGCAGATGCGAATCTATCATAGTACAGCCAAAAGGCAATACACCGCTCATCTCATATGCGCTGCCTCCTTCACGAACCGTAAGTGAACGTGAAAGAAGTACCATACCGCCTCCCTCTGCTATAATCTTACCACCTTTTTCGGCATAATCCTTAAGCTGCTTCATTAATGGCTTACGACGATGCAACTGTCTTGCAAACATCTCAGGAAAACCACCGGGAAGATATAATATATCAGCCTCAGGAAGATTATTTGAATACAGTGGACTGAAATATGTGATATTGCCGATAGCCGACAACCGGTCTATGTTTTCCTTATAAATAAGATTGAATGCCGAATCGCGTGCCACCGCTATTTTCAGCGGCTTATGCTTTCCCTCATACTGAAAACCCGTTTCTTCTACATCCGATGTGTAAGGAAGAGTATATTCACATGGAAATATGCGTGTACACATTTTCAGAATACGCTCTATGTCTATATTCTGTTCTACATACGAAGCGGCTTTCTCTGCCACCTCTTCTATCTCCGAACGGACTGACTGCGTAAGAGCCGTATGACGCTGCGGAAGTTTCAGACTTTCATCGTAAGGAATATATCCAAGACTGTTCAGTCCGGCATCGTTACATGCATCCTTAAGATACGAATAATGTGTAGGCGAGGAAACATGGGTAAATACCACTCCAACGATTTTGACCTGTGGACGGAACAGTTTATATCCGTAAAGCATCGGAGCTACCGAATATGCTGCCGAACGGGCATTGACCACTAAAACAACAGGTACTGAAACTAACTGAGACATTTCTGCACTGCTGCCCTGCATCCTTCTGTAACCGTCAAACAAGGCTGAATTGCCTTCTATCATACAGACTTCAGCTTTCTCTCCGTACTTATTATAGACGTATTGCAGATGCGTACGTCCTGCAAACCATGAATCAAGGTTTACAGAGTCTGTTCCTGAAGATATGGAGTGCAGTTGTGTATCCATAAATCCCGGACCGCATTTATAAGGCTGGACTTTTATTCCACGTTTCTTCAAGGCACGAAGAAGACCTAAAGCGAAAACTGTCTTTCCGCTTCCCGATGTTGCGCCTCCTATGAGAAATTGTGGTTTCATCCTGTTGTTCCTGTCTTAAAAATGCGGTTACAAAATTACAAAAAATATTCTTTCGGCATAACAACCACGGGATGTCTATGTCTACAAAATCATAGTCAAAGTAGTTTTTTCAGGCTATTTTTTGTAAATTCGCGCAACTTTTCCGCTTTTGGGGAAGTATCAGAACACAAAATACGAAATAACGATATGAATATAAAGTTTTTAAGCCTTGCAAGCGGCAGCAGCGGCAACTGTTACTATCTGAGCAACTGCAACACATCTGTACTGATAGACGGAGGATTGGGAATACGCACTGTGAAAAAGGTTTTGAAGGACCATTGCCTGAACTTGGGTGATGTGAAAGCGGTATTCGTTACCCACGACCATGCAGACCACATAAAGGCAGTGGGACATCTGGCCGGAAAACATAATATCCCTATATATGCCACTCAGGAAGTGCACGAAGGTATGCGAAGGAGTTACTGCATGACAGAGAAACTTGCAGATAACATGAAGAGGTTTATCTCTAAAGGAGAGACAGTAAAAGTTGATGATTTTGAGATAACATGTTTTGAAGTACCTCACGATTCTACCGACAATGTGGGCTACAGCATAAAAATCTGCGATAAGGTGTTCACTTTCATTACAGACATAGGACGTATCACTCCTACTGTAGCCCGGTTTGTAAGTATTTCAGACTATCTGGTAATGGAAGCCAATTATGATAAGAGCATGCTTGAATGCGGTCCATACCCTACCCACCTGAAAGAAAGAATAGCAAGCGGGAACGGCCATTTGTGCAACAAGGAACTGGCAGAGTTTATTTCCTGCAACTTCCCTTCACGGCTGAAATATCTGTGGTTATGCCATCTCAGCAAGGACAACAATCATCCGGAACTGGCGCTGAAGACAGTGGAAGCAGCACTTAAATCAAAAAATATAATAGTAGGAAAAGATGTGGAGGTCATCCCTTTAAGAAGGACCTCACCTACAGGTATCTTTGAATTATAATCAAAGGCGTATCTTTGCAAGGAAATCCGATATCAGGGGAAGCATCTTTTCCGGTTCGGAAATTCCGTCGCATAATGTTTCTACAGGACAACGTCCTGTACCGTCACGGTTTATAATACACTCGGTTTCCACATCGAAACCGACAAGTACTCCGGCTTTGCGCAACAGGCACAATGCCGGAGTACTTATTATATGGGTGTGAAGTCTTGAAACCTTTCCTAAAATCATAAGAGCAGCTGCACCCTTGCCTACCACCTTGTCGGCAATGAAAGCTCCATCCAGCAGTTCCGGTTCTGTATGCAGCATATCATATAGGTCTGCCACTCCCCTGCGCGAGAATGTCCTCATCACAGTTCCGTTGCCTACTACGCACGACCAGCCGCCTTTCTGCAACTCTTCCACTAAGGCAGACATCTCACCATTCCAGGACTGAATCATAACTTATTCTGTTTTAAGGACTCTACAAAGCGGTCTATACGATGCAGTTCATGAGGAATGTTTATATCCTGCGGACAATGGTCCACACACTCTCTACAACCGATACAATGGCTTGCCTGTCTCAGTTTAGGAACACTCCTGTCATACCCTATCAGATATGCTCTGCGGGCCTTATCATAGTTTTCGTCCTTGCTCGATTTCGGCACATTCCCCTCATTCACACATTTGTTGTAGTGCACGAGTATAGCCGGAATATCTATACCGTAGGGACACGGCATACAGTATTTACAGTCATTGCATGGCACCGTAGGATATTTCTTCATCAGTTGTGCAGTTTCTTCAAGAAATTCCTTATCCTCGTCTGTCAGATGGACTAAAGGCGAATATGTACGGATATTGTCCTGCAAATGTTCCATATATGTCATTCCGCTTAGAACGGTCAATACCTTATCCCAGGTACCGGCAAACCGGAAAGCCCATGATGCCACACTGTCCGAAGGGCGTTGCTGCTTGAATCTGTCAACTATATGCTGAGGTACGTTCGACAATCGTCCTCCCAAAAGCGGCTCCATAATGATGGCCTGAATATTCCGCTTTTCAAGTTCTCCATACAGATATTCCGCATTTACGTTTCTGCCTGTGGCATGTCGCCAGTCTACATAGTTAAGCTGTATCTGTACGAAATCCCAGTGTACCTTGTCATGCATGGCAAGAACCTCATCGAATACATCCTGAGTGCCATGGAACGAAAAACCAAGGTTACGGATTCTTCCGGCCTTCCTTTCTTCGATGAGATAATCCAGCATACCATTATCAATATATCTGGCACGGAATGTCTTCATACCGCCATTACCGATGGAATGAAGCAGATAGTAGTCGATATAGTCCACCTGTAGTTCTTCGAACGACCTCTTATACATCTTGATGGAGTTCTCGCGTGTGTAGTTCGAGAAGTTCGACAACTTTGTAGCCACATAGAATTTCTCCCTCGGATGACGTTTGAGGGCTATACCTGTAGATTTCTCGGACCATCCCTGCACATATACCGGCGATGTATCGTAATAATTCACTCCATGAGCCATGGCATAGTCTATCAGCTCGTTGACCGCATCCTGGTCGATCACGTTCCCCCGG
>NZ_DXVR01000102.1:0-5340 GCF_019417265.1 Bacteroides sp. | reverse complement strand
ATCCTGGTCTATAACATTTCCATCTCCTGCCGGTGAAGGAAGAGTCGGCCAGCGCATACATCCATATCCCAACAGTGAAACCTTGTCACCACGCTCTGAAGTACGGTATGTCATCTTATCCACAGGCACCGGAACTGAAGGACCGGAAGCAGTCCCTTCCTCAGACTTGCCTTTTCCGCATCCATAGAACAGTCCGCTCACTGTGACGGTGCTGATACCAACTATCTTGATAAAATCTCTTCGGTTTATATTTTTCTTTTCCATACTCTAATCTCCTTTTTATCAAATCATTCTATGACGTTCATGTCCTTCCACATAAATTGCGCTGAAAGGGCGTGACGGACAAAGATTCTCGCATGCTCCACAGCCGATACAGCGTTCTACATTGACAGAAGGAATCTGAGGCGAAGTCTTATCCCCGGCCTTACTGTGAATCATTGTTATGGCTCCTGTAGGACAATGACGCTCACAGTTACCGCAGTTCACTTTATCTTTTACAGCTACGCAGTTCTCCATTATAAATACTGCATGACCTATCTGTGTAGAAGCCTTGTCTGCCATAGAAATGAGATTGATAGCACCTGTAGGACATACTTCAGAACATTTGGTACATTCCGGACGGCAATAACCTTTCTCGTATGACATTTCCGGCTGCATCAGTTTCATCAAATCCGCAGAAGGACGAAGCACCTGGTTAGGGCATACCGAAACACACAACTGACATCCGGTGCACTTCTTGGCAAAACTGTTTTTGCTCAATGCTCCGGGAGGAAGTATAGGCGTGTTTCTTTTAGGAACTTTCTTGTCTATAATCTTTGCCAGTCCGCCATCCACCTTCATCTCCTGTGCTTTCAATGCACTGCCTGCCGCCACAGCAACTGCTGTTGTAAGGAAAGTTCTTCTTGAATTATCCGTTTCTACAGTTTTAAACTCTTCCTTCCCGTTTTCATCTTTTTTCTTTCCATGAAAACGGAATTCGTAATGTATTGCTCCATGCTTACATGAATCAAGACAATTCATACAGCTTACACAGCGCGTATAATCTACATTGTGATTCTTAATATCAATACAAGATGCTTTACACTGCTTGGAACACAAACGACAGTTTTTACATTTATCACTGTCTATTTTAATTCTGAAAAATGAGAAACGAGATATATAGCCTAAGATAGTACCGACCGGACAAATTGTATTACAGTATGTACGTCCGTTACGCCATGCTAAAACAAATATGACAACAAATGTGACAAGAGCAATAATGAATGTCGGGAGACTCTTTATCCAAACCTCTGTAGAATAAAAAGCATAGCTGTCTACACGTTCCGCAAAGTATGCAAGAACATTATTACCCAGCTGCCATACCGGAGCCAGCAAATTAGAAGCTATCCTTCCATATGAGCTATACGGGGAAAGCAAAGCGACCACCGAGTCCGCACCAAGGAAAAATGCCGCAATAAATATTGCCAATACAATATTTCTCAAATAAAAATAAGCAACAGAATATGTAAATCTGTTTTTCTTTTTCTTGCGCATTCCACTAATGCGTGATATCACATCCTGCATTACTCCCAATGGACAGATAACGGAGCAATATACACGACCGAAAATTAATGTAAGTAAAAACAGGAAAACCAGTACCACTGTATTTACAGCAAATAAAGCAGGCATGAATTGGATTTTTGCCATCCAACCCAACCAGGTATGTATAGTACCGGTAAAATCAAGAAACAATAATGTAATACTAACAAAAAATACTAATGCAAGAATTTGTCTGATTTTTCTCAACATAATACAATAATGTCATTTATATACTAATTAGTACAAAAGTAAGAAAAAACGATTTACAATAAAGATTTTCTAAGACAATATGTCATTACGATATCAAATTAGACTAATTATAGATAAGATTCAAAGGCATATTCACTTTGAATAATAGTTTTTTTTCACCATATTTGCTCTCACAAAATATTTTTAAACCATAAGTTATGAAAAAGAAAGATTTATTATTATGCGCTTCAATATATTTACTGACAAGTTGCGGTTCTGTACCATTAACCGGAAGAAAACAACTACTGTTGGTTTCCGATTCTGAAGTCCTCACCTCAAGTCTTACCCAATATAATGATTACATAAAGACCGCAAAGAAATCCACATCGTCATCACAGACGGCTATGGTAAAGCGTGTAGGCCAAAAAATAGCAACTGCAACAGAAGCCTATCTCAGACAGTCGGGAATGACAAATGAGATAAAGAACTTCTCATGGGAATTCAATCTGATAAACGACAAACAGGTAAATGCCTTCTGTATGCCGGGAGGTAAAATCGTGGTATATGAAGGACTGATGAAACTGGTAAGTTCGGACGATGAGTTGGCTGTCGTGATAGGCCATGAAGTGGCACATGCGGTAGCAAAACACAGCAATGAAAGAATGAGCCAGCAGATAGCGGCACAATACGGTTCACAAATACTGTCGGCTGCACTATCTGAGAAAAGTACAATGGTAAAGAACGTAGCAGGAACCGTGTACGGAATAGGAGCGCAATACGGCGTAATGCTGCCATTCTCAAGGACCCACGAACTTGAAGCCGACTATATGGGGCTTATCCTTATGACTATAGCAGGATATAATCCGGAAGTGGCTGTCAATTTCTGGCAGAAGATGTCGGCACAGTCCGGAGGTGGTGTACCTGAATTTATGAGTACACATCCAAGTGATGATCACCGAATAAACGAAATCAAGAGAATATTGCCCGAACTGATGAAATATAAAACGACGGGGCGTTAAAGGTCGAACGACGAAACGTTTTGACCCAAACGACGAAGCGTTTTAAAAACGCAAAAAAAATCCGCCAAGGCACAAGCCTGAGCGGACTTTTCTTATTTCATAAACATCAGTATATTTACTTGTGTTTCTTCCAGAGTCTTGTCATGTCTTCCAGAGTCTTTCCTTTGGTTTCTGGAACCATTTTCCATACGAATACGGCTGCTATAACACAAATCACTCCGTAGAGTCCGTACACGAACATATGACCGAACTTAACTCCCATATCTCCGGCACTCATGTTATACATAGGCAGGAATGTAGAAGATACTATGAAGTTGAATATCCACTGGAATGCCACTGCTATGGCTACGGCGCCGCCACGAATAGTATTAGGGAATATCTCTGCGATAAGAACCCAGCAGATAGGTCCCCAGCTGAACATGAACGAAGCACTGTAAATCATAATGCTGACTACAGGTACTATAGCAGGAAGACCTGTTACGGCATTACTCAATGCTACGCCGAAAGCTCCGATAGCCATACCTATAGAACCCCATATCAGAAGAGGTTTTCTTCCAAGACGTTCTACTGTAAATATTGCAAGCAGAGTAAACAGGATATTTACCACACCCATAAATACTGTCTGAATCATAGGGTTACCCATTCCCATACTTTCAAATATACGAGGAGCGAAATACAATACGGCATTGATACCTACAGCCTGCTGGAACACACTCAGCATTATACCTACGAAGATTACGGTCCAACCGTAAGTGAACAGCTTTTCAGTCTTTTCTTCTGCTGTAGCCTTGATGTCCTGAAGAATAGCCTTAGCCTGAGTCAGACCATTGATTCTGCTCAATACGAACAATGCTTTTTCGTCCTTACCTACCATGGCAAGATATCTCGGAGTTTCAGGAACAAGCAATACGAGCAATGTGAAAAGTCCTGCAGGAACGGCTTCGCTTACGAACATAAGTCTCCAGCCTGTTTCAATAGTCCATGCAGCTTCTCCCGGATTTAAAATCTGATTAACACCTTCTACTGCCTTGATTACAGGGTTTATATTGTCGCCAAGAATAAGGAAATTGACGAAATATACCACCAACTGGCCGAATATGATTGCGAACTGGTTCCATGAAACCAATGTACCGCGGATGTTGCTTGGAGCAATCTCGGCTATATACATAGGACAAATAGCCGAAGCCAGACCAACACCTACTCCCCCTAAAACACGGTAAAAGTTGAAAGCTATCAATAATGAATATGTAGGTTTTCCATAATCGAAGAAAAGGAATTCCGGCCAATAAGAACCTAAAGCTGAAAGGAAGAACATAATACCGGCCATAAACAGCGAGTTCTTACGTCCGAAACGTGATGCAAAGAAACCCGATATGGCACTACCGATGATACAACCTATCAGCGCACTTGAAGAAGTAATGCCATGCCATGCATCTGTATAAGTAAAGTCACTTGCACCCATAAAGAATGCCTGAAGTCCTTTTTCAGCTCCGGAAATTACGGCTGTATCATATCCGAACAACAATCCGCCTAATACAGCAACGAGGACTATGGAAAAGAGATAGGCTTTGCTGCCTTTTTCTGTATTATTCATAATAACAAGATTTTTAATTAATGAAAAACGAAAGAAGTCGGTACACTGCTGTCATAGGTCTATAACCGCCGACAGCCGTGCGCCGACCATGTTCTGACTATTTTACTAATCAGATATTAGCAATACATATTTACAATAGCCTCGTAAAGTTCCTGCTTACCGCTTGTCTGTTTTGGTTCGCCGTTAGCCTTAGCATAAGCCACAACATCTTCAAGAGTAAGTTTTCCTTCTTCGAATTCTTTACCCTTACCGCTGTCGAATGAAGAGTAACGGTCAGCAAGCATCTTCTTGTATGGAGATTCTTCGAGCAGACGAGCTGCATTTTCAAGAGCGCGAGCCATAGCATCCATACCTGCGATGTGAGCGATGAAGATATCTTCAAGGTCAGTAGAGTTACGACGGGTCTTAGCGTCGAAGTTAGTACCACCGTTTCCAAGACCACCGCCACGGATAATCTGCATCATAGCCTGAATCAGTTCGTAGTTGTCAATTGGGAACTGGTCTGTATCCCATCCGTTCTGATAGTCACCGCGGTTAGCGTCGATAGAACCAAGCATACCGTTGTCAACAGCTACTGCAAGTTCGTGTTCGAATGTGTGACCGGCAAGAGTTGCGTGGTTTACTTCGATATTAACTTTGAAGTCCTTGTCAAGGTTGTGAGCTTTCAGGAAGCCGATAACTGTTTCAGTGTCAACATCATACTGGTGCTTAGATGGTTCCATTGGTTTTGGTTCGATAAGGAATGTACCGGTAAAGCCTTTAGAACGAGCATAGTCGCGAGCAAGAGTCAACATCTGAGCCAAGTGTTCTTTTTCACGTTTCTGGTCTGTGTTAAGAAGTGACATATAACCTTCACGACCACCCCAGAATACATAGTTAGTACCGCCAAGTTCGATAGTAGCGTCGATAGCATTCTTAATCTGAACAGCAGCACGAGCTACAACATCGAAATCAGGGTTT
>NZ_DXVR01000101.1:0-9500 GCF_019417265.1 Bacteroides sp. | reverse complement strand
CTATAGAACTAGTCGCAATGACTCATAATCCGGCTTTTCTTGAAAAAGATGTATTGAGCAAGATTCTTTGGAGTATGATACCTGAAACACGTGCTTTCTGTCCGAAAGGTTTAGGTATAGCAAGATACCAGTTGCCTGGCTCTGTAGTTCTTGCTGAGGAAACTATCAAACAGCTTGACGAATATGATGTAGTTATGTGGGAAAAACACGGAGCAATTGCTATTGGTGAGGATCTGATTGAGGCATTCGATATGATAGATACACTGTCTAAGTCTGCCAAGATTTATGAGTCTGCGTGCTCAATGGGATTTGTACCTAAGGGAATGACAGATGAACAGATGGATGAACTTAAAAGAGTGTTTAACCTATAAAATTGATTATTATGATAAATAGATTCGTATTAAACGAAGTATCTTACTTCGGTCCCGGAGCGAGAGAAGTTCTTCCAAAGGAAATTTCACGTCTTGGCTTGACTAAAGCTTTTGTTGCAACAGACAAGGACTTGATTAAGTTTGGAGTTGCTGATAAAGTATTATCAGTTTTGCGCAATGCCAATATCCCATACGAAGTGTTCAGCGAAATCAAACCTAACCCTACAGTTTCTAATGTTAAGGCAGGTCTTGCAGCCTACGCAGCATCAGGAGCAGATTTCATTATTGCCATAGGTGGCGGTTCATCAATGGACACAGCCAAGGCTATTGGTATCATAACCAACAATCCAGAATTCTCTGATGTGGTATCTCTTGAAGGAGTTGCCGATACAAAGAAGAAGTCAGTGCCTATCATAGCTCTTCCAACTACAGCCGGAACAGCTGCAGAGGTTACTATCAACTACGTGATAACCGATGAGGAAAATCACAAGAAGATGGTTTGTGTCGATCCTAATGATATCCCTGCTATTGCCATAGTCGATGCCGAACTTATGTACACTCTTCCGAAGAGTCTGACTGCTGCAACAGGTTTGGACGCATTGACTCATGCCATCGAAGGTCTTATCACTAAAGGTGCATGGGAGATGAGTGACATGTTCGAAATCAAGGCAATCGAGATGATAGCACGTTATCTTGAAACAGCGGTAAATGAACCGAACAATGCTGAAGCCCGTAACGGTATGGCGGTAGCCCAGTATATAGCCGGTATGGCCTTCTCTAACGTAGGTTTGGGAGTAGTGCATGGTATGGCTCATCCATTGGGAGCAATCTTCGACATTCCTCACGGTGTTGCTAATGCCTTACTTTTGCCTACAATCATGGAATTTAATGCTCCAGCAGCGCTTGACAAGTATGTTGACATAGCTAAGGCAATGAATGTATATTCAGCAGGAATGACAAAAGAGGAGGCAGCAGACGCTGCTGTCAAGGCGGTTAAGGAACTGTCTGTACGTGTAGGAATACCTCAGCATCTTTCAGAGTTGGGAATCAAGGCAGAAGACCTTCCTCGTCTTGCCAAGGCTGCTTATGCAGATGTATGTACTCCTGGTAACCCTCGTGAGGTGACAGAAGAAATAATCCTTGAACTTTACAAGAAGACTTTGTAATTACACCATATTAGTTTGTTTCTTAATCCTGCAGGGAGTGTTGTGCTCTTTGTAGGATTTTTTATATATAACTCAATTTATTTATTTGTATTTTTCGTTCAAAGTGTATGATTTGTACATGTTTGAGTTATATTTTCTAACTTTTGCTCAATTAGTGTTCTTTTTTACTATATGATACTTCCGATATTTGTTGAAAAATGAAATTTATTAGTATTATTATGAAAGCAACAGTTGTAATTGGAAGTTTGCTGCTCCTCTCCGCTTGTGCTGATGGCGTAGTTGAGAAAGCGGATCATGAAAAGGAATTCGTGGATAACATTGTTTCTAAGATGACTATCGATGAAAAGATAGAACAGATGCTGCAGGATGCGCCGTATAATGAGAGACTTGGCATTCCACGAATGATGTACAGTGAGTGTTTGCATGGATTATGGCTTGAGGGAGCTACAGTGTTTCCACAGGCTATAGCATTAGGCTCAACATGGAATCCTGAACTGATTAAAGAGATGACATCATATATTGCCAAGGAGGCAAGAGGTATTGGTGTTACTCATTGTTATTCGCCAAATCTTGATGTAAGTATAGGTGATGCGCGATATGGAAGAATAGAAGAATCGTATGGTGAAGACCCTTATCTTGTCAGTAGAATGGGAGTTGCATTTATTCAAGGACTTCAGGGTGAGGGTGATGAATATCTGGACGAAAATCATATAATTGCTACAGCAAAGCATTTTGTTGCATATCCTGAAAATAGGACAGGACTGAACGGGGCTTTCTCGGATGTTTCCATGCGAAGATTGCGTGAAATTCATTTCCCTTCTTTCGAGGCGGCTGTTAAAGAGGCAAGAGTGGCTAGTCTGATGCCGGCACATCAGGATTTGAATGGTGTGCCATGTCATGCCAATTCGTGGCTTATTAATGATATATTACGTAAAGAATGGGGATTCGATGGATTCCTGATTTCGGACAATACAGACGTAGGTCGTCTTAGAACTATGCATAAGATAGCTTCTAACAAGACAGAGGCTGCTGTTTTGGCCATGAAGGCAGGAGTGGATATGGAGTTGGTAATAGGCAAGAACCCGGATCATCTTTCATATACTATGGATGTATTGGAGGATACTCTTCTCAAGGATAAATCATTGATGAAATATGTTGACGCTAATGTTAAGCGTATTATTACTGCGAAATATCGTCTCGGTATGTTTGAAAGTGCCCCTCCAATTTCAGATGATATGATTGTTGAAAGTAGCGAAGAAGCTCAGCAATGTGCTCTGGATGTTGCCCGTAATGCAGTTATTCTTCTGAAGAATGATAAGAATATTCTTCCTTTGGAGAAATCGAAAATTAAATCTATAGCTGTTATTGGTCCTAATGCTTCAGAGACTATAAGGAATAACAGATATATTCAGACTGGAAGTTATTCCGGTATGCCACCTTATTATACGTCTGTTCTGGAAGGAATTAAGAATAAAGTTGGCGATAACGTTAAAGTAAACTATGCAGAAGGTTGTGACTTCTTTTCAAATTCTAAAGCAGGATTTTCACAGGCTGTAAATGCTGCGCGTAATTCTGATGTTGTTGTTCTCGCAGTTGGAGGTTGCTCGTTGACTTGTGGTGAAGGTCACGACCGCGATGATATAAATCTTGTAGGTGTACAGGGTGAATTAATTGAAGCAATATCAAAAACTGGTAAACCTATTGTTATGATTATGATAAATGGTCGTCCTCTGGATATTGAGAAAGAAGTAGGAATGGTCGATGCTTTGATTGAAGGATGGTATCTTGGTATGCGTACCGGTGATGCTTTGGCAGATGTTATTTTTGGAGACTATAATCCGGGTGGAAAGCTTACAGTTTCTTTCCCACGAAATGTAGGACAACTTCCGGTAACATATTTACAGAAGCCTGATTTTGTAGGTTCCGGTAAAGGTCAGTATCAGAATTCATCTAAAGAACCTTTGTTTCATTTCGGTTATGGTATGAGTTATACCAAATTTGAATATTCAGAACCGGTGTTATCTTCGGCAGATATAAAATCAGGTGAAAGCGTAAAACTTAAGATCGATGTTAAGAATGTTGGTGAATACGATGGTGACGAAATAGTTCAGGTATATATTAAAGATGATTATGCTTCGGTAGGTAGATACAACAAAATGCTTAAGGCTTTTGATAGAGTACATATAAAGAAAGGAGAGACCAAGACTTTAGAATTTGAACTTACTCCTGATAAATTTGAATTGTATGACGTTAATATGAAGAAGACGATTGAGCCAGGAACATTTACAATATTTGTTGGCTCATCATCTCGTGAGCAGGATCTTAAACAGATTTCATTGACAGTAAAATAGTTTTCAATAGGTAACAATAATATTTATTTATGATCAGCAAATTAAGATTATTCTTCGTTTTTATTACATGTTTTATAGCTGTTCATGCATCATCGCAAACCAAGGTAACAGACTTGGTTTGCGAGTACATGCATAATCCAATAGGAATAGATTTAGAAAAGCCAAGACTCAGTTGGAAACTGATATCTGATAAACATAATATTTCTCAGAAAGCGTATGAAATCAAGGTTGCATATTCTGAAAAAAATCTTAAAGCAAATAAAAACTTATTATGGCATTCGGGAAAGGTTGAGTCTTCTGCTTCTATTCATGTTCAATATCAGGGTCAGCCTGTACCATCATTCAAGAAAGTCTATTGGACAGTAAGAGTTTGGGATAATAAAGGAAAATCCTCTCCCTGGAGTGAACCGTCAACATGGGAAACCGGAGTTATGGATGCCGAACAATGGAACAGGGCATCATGGGTTTCAGTATATAATGAAGGTAAGGTAACATCTTCGCTTCCTTCACAATACTATCGTTATAAATTTAATATTGAGAAGAAAGTTAAGCAAGCCAGAGTATATATAACTTCGTTAGGTACATATAAGCTGTTTTTGAATGGTTCGAAAGTAAGCGATTATATGTTTGGTCCGGGTTGGACAAGCTACCATAAACGTTTGCAATACCAGACATACGATGTAACGGAAATGCTGAATAAGGATAATGCAGTAGGTGTTATGATTGGTGACGGTTGGTATAGAGGACGTATGGGCTGGCAGAATGACAGGGCATATTATGGCAATCGGTTGGGATTGCTTTTTATGATGCATCTTATATATTCAGATGGAACTGAAAAATGGATAACTTCAAACAAGGATTGGAAATGGTCTTACGGACCGATTGTGTGGTCAGATCATTATGATGGGGAATGTTATGATTTTAACAAAGAACTTACAGGTTGGAATCTGTCTGAATATAATGACAGCGAGTGGCATGGGGTAGAACTTTTGGATGTTACTAAAGACAATCTTGTGGCCAATGTAAATGAGCTCCCTAAGATTGTAAAAGAACTGAAGCCTGTAGAGATTTTTACTTCTCCTAAGGATGAATTGATTGTGGATTTGGGACAGAATATAGTTGGTAATATCCGTCTGAATGTTAAGGGACTTCCTGGGGATACTATAATAATTAAGTATGCGGAGGTTCTTGATAATGAAAGAAATTTCTATACGGCAAATCTTCGAAGTGCAAAAGCTACAGACTATTTGATATTGAAAGATGAGTCGGAAGTCGTTTATGAACCAAACTTTACATTTCATGGTTTCAGATATGTTCATTTGCAGGGATTGCGTAATCCAATTTCCAAAGACGATCTGACAGGTTTGGCCATTCACTCTCCTATGAAAGAGACGGGCAGTTTCGAGTGTTCTGATTCCTTATTGAACAGATTACAGAAAAATATTGAATGGGGACAGAGAGATAATTTTCTTGATGTACCAACTGATTGTCCTCAGCGTGATGAACGTTTGGGATGGACAGGTGATGCTCAGGTATTCAGTATGACTGCTGCATATAATTTTGATGTTGCAACATTTTATACCAAATGGCTTAAAGATTTGGCTGCAGACCAGCTTGAAGATGGTAGAGTACCGGTTGTAATACCTAACGTAGTTCCTAAATTAAAAGGAAGTGCAGCCTGGGCAGATGCTGTAATAATAGTTCCATGGACAATGTATATAGTATATGGCGACATCCGTATTCTTGAAGAACAATATGACAGTATGGTAAAATGGGTGGAATATATGGCAAAAAAGGCTGGTAAAAGTTATCTATGGAGAAATGATTTTCATTGGGGAGACTGGCTTGCTTATTCATCCACTAAATCTGATTATCCTGGAGCTACAACAGAAAAAGACTTGATTGCCAATTCTTATTTCAGATATAGCTCAATGCTGTTGTCAAAAATAGCCTCTATTATAGGGAAAAATGAGGATTCACGAAAATGGGCTGAATTGTCGGAAAATGTGAAGAGTGCTTTTATTAAAGAGTTTGTCACTCCGAACGGACGATTGGTATCGCATACTCAGACTGCATATCTGCTGGCATTGTCTTTTGATATGCTGCCTGATACTCTAAAACCAAAAGCAGCAAATTATCTTGCTCAAGATGTGGTGAAGTTCAAACATCTTACTACAGGTTTTGTAGGAACCCCATTATTGTGTAACGTTTTGTCTGATATCGGTCGCGATGATTTGGCTTTTATGTTATTGATGCGTAAAGAATATCCATCCTGGTTGTATCCGGTTACAAAAGGTGCAACTACAATATGGGAAAGATGGAACTGCATACTGCCTGATGGCTCTTTCCATCCTATGGGTATGAACAGTTTCAATCATTATGCCTACGGAGCAATAGGAGAATGGATGTATAGCTATATTGGAGGAATTAAATCTAATCCTGAATATCCGGCTTACAAATACTTTACACTATCGCCTCATGTTGGAGGTGGGCTTACTTATGCTAAAGGTGAGCTTATTACCATGTATGGTAAGATATTGTCTTCGTGGAATATTGCTAACGGGATTTTTAACTATGAATTAGAAATACCATGCAATACATCAGCTAAAGTAGTTTTACCAAATGCTCAAGTTGCAGACGTATTGATAGATAATAAGGCTTTGGTAAACAATAAGTCTTTAGACTTTAAAGCAGAAGGAAAAAATGTAATAATTGAATTAGGCTCTGGAAAGTATAAAATTCAATATAAATATAACAATTGAATAAACAGATGAAAAGATTTTTTTTAACAGTAGGATTGTTCTGCTCAGTTTGTAATTTTTGGGCACAGACATTAAAACACCCTGTAATTTGGATTACTGAGGAAGAAAGACCGGCATTAATTGATAAAATAAATAATGATGACTGGGCAAATGATATTTATGTTCAGTTGCGACACAATGTAGATTCAGTTCGTGATAATTATTTCTCAAATCCGGATTCTTTATATAAGGCAATACCCGCATTCGGAGGAGAAATGCCAAAGCATAATGCATTGTTGACCAATATTGCAGAGTCATCAATGTTGTACTATATTACTAAAGATGAGTCTTATGCCAGATATTCTGCTGATGTTTTGTGGTATTACCTGAGTAAAATATCCAAGTTGACCCCACAGACAACACAGGTAATGGGAGATTCGTTTTATGATCCGCGTACATGCTATAATATGTTGGCTACAACATACGATTTCATATACAATTATCTGAACTCAGGCAAGACAGAAATTTATGATGTGACTTCAGGCAATCACATAAAATATGATGATTCGGTTTCACAGAAGGCATTTGCCAATATTGTAGGTAATATACTTCAGGAGTATGGACGTCCTGACAAACATGGGCACATAATTTCAAACCATCCAATACTTACTGCTCCCGGTGCATTATATTCAATCCTTTGTATAGAGGATGACAAAGAACGTGAACGACTGTTCGATGTGTTCTGGAACAAAGGAACATGGCATCAGTCTTCTTTTCAGCATACCATACTTCCGATGTTCTCCAGTCAGGGTATCTGGCCGGAGTCATTAAGCTATAGCTATATGCCTAATATCTCTTTAATTCTTAATATTGTTGACAGAATTAAGCCGGAGATGAATGTAATAGCAGATAATATGCATGTGTTCGAGGGTACATTCCTTTTTGAAAATCTGAGAAATCCAGACAGACGTTTTGTCCGTTATGGAGACTCAAAGAGAACAGTAGACCTTACAGAACATAATTATCTATACATCTTGGATATTGCCAAACGTAATAATCTGAAGACACTTCAGAAAGACGCAGAGTTGGCTTTATTGCAGAAATATGAGGCAGAAGGTGGCAGACAACCAAAAATAAGTGACCAGCAATATGATAATGCGAGTTATCTTAAGTTGTTCTGGGGACATAATCTTCCAGACAAGAAAGTTGAAAAGTTCAATTATACTCCAACTGTGATTATTAAGCATGCCGGTGTAGCTCTTCAAAGAAACTATGTTGAAAAAGACAATGTGGATTATGGTCTTTGTGGTATAATTGGCGGGGCACATTATGTTCATTCACATCTCACAGGTATAGCGATGGAACTTTATGGAGCCGGATATGTAATGGGACCTAATGCCGGTCTTCCACTTACCGTTGCCGAAAGACTAATTCCTTTGCATGAACATTATTTCCGTTTGTATGCGGGTAATAATACGGTTGTTGTCAATGGTGCTTCTCATGGTCTTGACGAAGGTTCATGGAAAGGCAAGGCTAATGTATGGCAGAATACAGTCGAGAATATAGCATGTGAACCTGCTCATTTGCAAGAACCTATATCTGAGAATTTCAGTTTTACTACGCAATATCTTAATGATACTGTAAATAATTGTATACAGGAACGTACCTTGGCTGTAATCCGTACAAGTGATACCACCGGATATTATTTTGATATGTTCAGGTCTGAATCTAAGTCTGAAAATAAATTCCACGACTATATTTATCATAATGTCGGTGACAGAGTCTCTTTTGCAGGTAGTGATGGTAAATCAATAGATGTAGAAATCACTGACAGATATCAGAATGATATCGGTGATGTGGTTAAATCACCGGGATGGAGATTTTTTGAAGATACAAAAACCACAAAGCCTGTTTCCGGCGAAGTTAAAGTTAGGTTTGATATAGATTATGACAATAAGTACATGCATGTATTCTTCCCGGCAGGTGCGGAAAAGGAATTTACCAAAGCCTTTGCTCCTCCTACACGTGAAGCAAAGAATGGATATGTAAAGAAGAATACACCGGTGATGGTGGTTCGCCAAAAGGGAGAAGCGTGGAATCGTCCTTTCGTTGCCGCTTTCGAACCGTCTGGAAATAAAAAATCAAGTATCGTATCTACTGAACAGTTGACTTACAAGGATAAAGTTGTAGGAATGAAAGTGGTTACTGAATTGGATAATAATACTATTACAGATTATATCATCTGTTTGGATACAGATACAGGTAAATATATTGACAAGAAACTTGGTATTGAGTTTGAAGGACGTTTTGGTATAGTGAGAACAGATAATAATTCAAATGTTTCTTTGTATATAGGTAGTGGAAAGAAACTTTCATACAAAGGAATGTCTGTCATGGCTGGTATTTCCGGTAAGGCTTTTAAAAACTGATAATTCAATAATTTGATAATCAAATATTAGATAATACCGTTATGAATAATGTATTATTTCGTTTTCTGCCGTGCATTATATCATTATCTGTTATAATATTCTCGTGTGGAAGTAACGATGTAACTGAAGATAATAATTCAATGACTGTTGAAATTGAAAAAATAACTTTGAATATAAACACTTTGAGCATGTTTATAGGCGAAGAACAATCTCTTCATGCTACTTGTGTTCCAGAGAATACAACAGACAGAGTTATCAGATGGGCTTCATCTGATAACTCTGTAGCATCTGTTGATAATCAAGGTTTGGTAAAGGCTGTCTCATCTGGTGATGCCGTTATAACCGCTTCATCAGGCAATGGTAATGTAAAGGCTACATGTACCCACCTTATGTAAAAGTTTACATAAGGTGGGTTCCCGGGGATCCAAGGTGGTCCTGCAGC
>NZ_DXVR01000100.1:0-9505 GCF_019417265.1 Bacteroides sp. | reverse complement strand
ATAACAAAATGACCGGCCTTGCGAGACTTTGCTATCAGAGGAGCTTCTATAACCAATTTAAAAACCTTCTCTGAAAAATGTTCTTTTGAAATAATTTTGTTCATTTTGAGCACTTAAAGTTAGTTATATTTCTGTTTTTCATTCTTTTTGTTTCAACCTCGCAAAGGTATAACAAATTAAAATACTTACAAAAGAAATACATAAAATAACGACAAAACACACTAAAAAAGGACAAATGATGACGATTTATTCTAAAAAAATAAACTTTGATATTAAATAAAATGTATCTTTGCATACGTCTTAAACATTTTGTATTTTGATGAACGAAGTATTGGAAAACATAAAATCAATGATTAATGACGGCAACATTGCCGAAGCCAAAGAAGCTCTGAATATTATTATTAAAGAAAACACAGGAGAAACAGATAAGGCTTATTATCTGTTAGGGAATGCCTGCAGAAAGCTTGGTGACTGGCAAGGTGCTCTCAACAATTATCAGGAAGCGATAAGTCTAAATCCTGACAGTCCGGCCAAAGAGGCAAGGGCTATAGTTATGGATATTCTGAACTTCTATAATAAAGATATGTTTAATCAATAAACTAAATAAGTATATATGGCTAAAATGAAAGGAGTGGTGGTAGTAAACACCGAGCGATGCAAAGGATGCAATTTATGCGTAGTGGCTTGCCCTCTTAAAGTATTGGCTCTAACTCCAAAAGTAAATCAAAAAGGATATAATTATGTACAGCAGGTAGTAGAAGATACCTGCAACGGTTGTTCTTCATGCGCTATCGTATGTCCGGACGGTTGTCTGACTGTGTATAGAGCTAAATGCGAATAACATAATTATAAAGAAGGTAGAGAAGGGAAAAAAGGTAGAGAAGTAATAACTTCTATAACTTCTTAACTTCCCAAAATGTTAAAACAGAAATTTAAATAAAGAAAAATATGGCAGAAGAAGTAGTTCTAATGAAAGGTAACGAAGCCATAGCCCATGCCGCAATACGCATTGGTGTGGACGGATACTTCGGTTATCCTATCACTCCGCAGTCGGAAGTGCTCGAAACACTGGCTGAACAAAAGCCATGGGAAACAACCGGAATGGTTGTACTGCAGGCAGAGAGTGAAGTTGCTGCAATCAATATGGTATATGGTGGAGCAGGAACAGGAAAAATGGTAATGACATCATCGTCAAGCCCGGGAGTCAGCCTGAAGCAGGAAGGTATCTCCTATATAGCAGGCGCCGAATTACCATGTCTTATCGTAAACGTAATGCGTGGAGGTCCGGGATTGGGAACAATCCAGCCAAGTCAGGCCGATTATTTCCAGACTACCAAAGGTGGCGGACACGGCGACTATCGCGTAATAGCATTGGCTCCGGCATCAGTTCAGGAAATGGCTGATTTCGTCAAACTTGGATTTGATCTTGCTTTTAAATATCGCAATCCTGCCATGATTCTGGCTGACGGAGTCATAGGACAGATGATGGAAAAAGTCGTATTGCCTGAACTTAAGCCAAGACGTACTGATAAAGAAATCATCGAACAATGTCCATGGGCTTCTACCGGATGCAAGGGACGCAAACCAAATGTAATTACTTCTTTGGAACTTGACCCTGCTGTAATGGAACAAAGAAACATACATCTACAGAACAAGTATGCAGAGATAGAAGCAAACGAAAGACGTTGTGAAGAGATAGAATGTGAAGATGCAGAATATATGATAGTAGCATTCGGTTCTTGCGCACGTATAGCACAGAAGGCAATGGAACATGCACGCGAAGAAGGCATAAAGGTAGGACTGTTCCGCCCTATTACATTATGGCCATTCCCTGCTCCGGAAATAGCAAAACGCGCAAAACAAGTTAAAGGTATTTTGGTGGTAGAGTTGAACAGCGGACAGATGATTGAAGATGTGAAATTGGCTGTAGAATGCAACATACCGGTACACCACTTCGGAAGACTGGGAGGCATTGTTCCTGATCCGGACGAAGTTGTAGATGCCCTTAAAGAAAAACTCATTAAATAACCTTGGTAAGAAACTATAATGAATATCGACAGAATAAGAACCATACTGAACATTTTGTTCATGATAGGAGCACTGGCATCAGTGATATTATATTTCACTATCGGTGAAGACAAGACCATATTCTTCTATGTGTGTGGTGCCTCACTGTTCCTGAAAATGATGGAATTCGTGTTCCGTTTCTTACTATGACATTAACCGGAGGACAAGAATATGACTAAAGAAGAAATAATGAAGCCGGAAAATCTGGTGTACCAGAAACCGCGACTGCTCAATGATAATCCAATGCACTACTGCCCGGGTTGCAGCCACGGAGTAGTACATAAGCTCATTGCTGAAGTGATAGACGAAATGGGAATGAGCGAGAAGGCTGTAGGTGTAAGCCCTGTAGGTTGCGCCGTATTTATGTACAATTACCTTGACATCGACTGTCAGGAAGCAGCACACGGACGTGCTCCTGCACTGGCTACAGCTATCAAAAGACTATGGCCGGACAGGTTAGTATTCACATACCAAGGTGACGGCGACTTGGCATGTATAGGTACTGCTGAAACAATTCATGCACTTAACAGAGGTGAGAATATCACTATCATCTTTATAAACAATGCCATCTATGGTATGACAGGAGGACAGATGGCTCCTACCACTCTTTTAGGAATGAAGACTGCTACATGCCCTTACGGACGAATCCCTGAAATACACGGATACCCACTCAAGATGACAGAAATAGCAGCTACTCTTGAAGGTACCTGCTACGTGACAAGACAGTCTGTACACACAGTGGCAGCCATCCGCAAGGCAAAGAAAGCTATAAGAAAGGCCTTCGAAAACTCTATGCAGGGCAAAGGTTCAAATCTTGTGGAAATAGTTTCCACATGTAATTCCGGTTGGAAAATGTCGCCTGAAAAGGCCAACAAATGGATGGAAGAAAACATGTTCCCATTCTATCAGTTGGGCGATTTGAAGGACACTACTTTATAAAAGTTCAATCACATTAATTATTCGAAGAACATGAAACATGAAATAATTATAGCCGGATTCGGAGGACAAGGAGTATTGTCAATGGGTAAGATACTTGCCTACTCCGGACTGATGGAAAACAAGGAAGTGACCTGGATGCCGGCATACGGACCTGAACAGAGAGGTGGTACAGCAAATGTAACAGTAATAGTGAGCGACGAAAGAATCTCTTCTCCTATACTGAGCAAATACGATTGTGCGATAATCCTGAACCAGCCATCATTGGCCAAATTCGAAAACAAAGTTAAACCGGGCGGAATACTGATATACGATGGATACGGAATTATCAATCCACCTACAAGAAAAGATATCAAGGTATATCGCATAGATGCAATGGATGAGGCTAATGAGAGAAACATGGCAAAAACATTCAACATGATTGTTCTCGGTGGACTGCTGAAACTAATGCCTATCATTTCGATAGAAAGCGTAGTAAAGGCTTTGCGCAAGACATTGCCGGAACGCCATCATCACCTCATCCCGATGAACGAAGAAGCTATCCGTATCGGAATGGAGATAATAAAAGAAGCATAATAAATATTTATTATTTAAGTTTTAAAGTAATAAAGAATTATCAGTCAACAAGTTGACTTAGTAAATAAAGCTAAAATGTCAAACGGTATTATTTCATAAACTCGCTAACTATCAAGCTTGATCTACCGAAGACCACATTCAGGCCGGACTGATACATTCTTTATTACTTTTATACCACAAGTTTTGCAAATGCAAAACTTGTGGTTTTTTATATTGTATCTTAATATAAGATAGGCTGTACCTCGGATTTAAGAGCCGAAAACTATGTTTTCGCTTTGTACTTCTCTCGTTTTGCACTATCTTTGCCCCATTATGAGAAAGATACTGATTATAACCATATTGATAATAGCGTGCGTTAACTCTTTCGCACAAAATATGATGCAAAGCCAATACGGTACATCCGCTTCCGGAATGAGCAGTGACCGTTTTGACCGAAATGGCAATCCTATAGATACAACAGCTGTTGTTGACGCAAGTACAGTACCCATAGGTTTAAGTTCGTGGACTATAGACGAACGTTTTGGAAACAGGATTCAAGTACCTGTAGACACACTGCAGTTTGGCTTTCAGAACTCTAATGACAACGGAGGACCAACAGGACATTTTACCCACTTGGGTAACTTAGGTTCGCCACGCATCTCGCACGTGTTTTTTGAAAGAAAAGAAACCACACAGGAGTTTTTCACAGATCCTTATTCCTTTTCATACGATACGCCGGAAACCGTGAAATATACAAACACAAAATCTCCGTTCACAAATCTTACTTACTACAAATTAGGTTCCGGCAGACGTGCAGAGGATCAATTTAAGGCTTATTTTGCAGTAAACGTGAATAAGAGATTAGGTTTCGGCTTTGACATTGACTATATCTACGGACGAGGACAATACCTGAATCAGTCTACCGCACAATTCAACGGCAACCTGTTCACCTACTATCATGGCGACAAGTATGAAATGCATTTCAATTTCATAAACAACAATTATAAAGTGACAGAGAACGGTGGTATAGCCGATGACAGATATATAACTCATCCACTGGAAATGGCAGATGGGAAAAGAGTTTACAAGTCATACGAAATACAGACCAATCTGCAAGACATATGGAACAAGAATACAGGATATCACGCTTTCCTGAGCCACAGATATAATTTGGGATTCTACAAGGATGAAAGCAGTGAGAACGATACAATTGTAAAAGAGGTATTCGTTCCGGTTACAAGCTTTATCCACACAGTGAAGGTGGATATGAACACCCGAAGATACATATCGCAGAATGACAAGCAGAACAGGGAATATTTCCAGAACAACTATCTTGGCAATGACTCTACGGACATGACCAAATATATGTCCGTTAAAAACACTGTAGGAATCTCACTCAGGGAGGGTTTCAATAAATGGGCAAAGGCCGGACTTACGGCATTCGTAAGTTTCGAACACAGAAGATTTTCCATGACAGACAGTATAAACGGAACTCCGGGGCAGTTTATGCGCGATTACAAGGAAAACACATTGTCTGTGGGAGGACAGCTTATAAAATCACAGGGAAAGACCATACACTATGATGTACTTGGAGAGGTAGCAGTCTTGGGTGAGGATATCGGACAGTTCAATATAGAAGGTAAGGGTGACCTCAACTTCCGTCTGTTTAACGACACAGTAAGACTCGATGCCAATGCATATATAAAGAATATAAAGCCTACATTCTACTATCGTCATTTCCATTCAAAACATTATTGGTGGGACAATGACCTTTCAATGATTACACGTACAAAGCTGGAAGGAAAACTCAGCATTGACCGCTGGCGTACACAATTGCAAGCCGGAGTGGAAAACATCACTAATTACACTTATCTGGACAACACTTCTGTGGGATATACCTCAAGTAATGACGCAGGAGCAAAGACCTATAAGAACGATGTTGCCGTAAGACAGAATGCAGGTAATATTCAGGTATTCAGTGCAAAACTCCGACAGGATTTCAAACTTGGAATCCTGCATCTGGATAATGAAATAGTATATCAGAAGAGCAGTAACAGCACTATATTGCCATTGCCTGATTTAGTTCTATATCATAACTTATATATCAGAGCCGGACTTGCCAAGAAGGTTCTTACTGTGGAATTGGGAGCCGACGTAAGATACTTCACTCAATATTATGCACCGGATTATGCACCGGCCATAGGACAGTTCTATCTGCAGAATCCGGAAACAAGATACAAACTTGGAGGATATCCTTTAGTAAACGGATATTTGAACATACATCTGAAACGTACACGTATATTCGTTATGATGTATAATCTGGTTCAAGGTACAGGAGAAAGGAGTTATATATTTGCTCCTCACTACCCTCTTAACCCAAGAGCGTTCAAGTTCGGTATCTCCTGGAATTTCTTTGACTAAACCAATAGTTTAAAAACAAGCATTATGATAAAAAGACTCCTGAAATATATTGTAGCTATAACAGTGGTTTCAACTGCCATCATATTATTATTCTCGAAGAAGAAGCCTGAAGAGTCATTCTATCCAAGGGACTATGAAGGCATAATTGAATCTGGAGTCATTAAAGCCGTCACAGAATACAATGCAGTCAGTTTCTACGTTGAAGACGGAAAAGTATGTGGATTTGACTATGAACTATTGGAAGCATTTGCCAAAGAAAAAGGCATAAAAATGGAAATGACACCTGAAATGAGTTTTGAAAAAAGGCTGGATGGGGTTTCAAAAGGACAATTTGATATGATTGCATTAGGGACAGCCACGACCTCGCAACTAAAGGACAGCCTGTTCTTTACTCACCCTTTGGCTATCGGGAAACAGATACTCATACAAAGAACGGACAATGAGAATTATATAAAAAGTACCCTCGACATGGGCGGAAAAACCATATATGCCATAAAAAATTCGCCGGCCATAATGAGAATCAATAACCTGATGAACGAAATTGCCGACTCAATTGACGTAAAAGAGATAGCCGAATACGGTTCTGAACAACTATTGGCAATGGTTTCGGCCGGTGATATTGATTATGCAGTTTGCGACGAAATGACAGCCAAAGCATATATAGGAAAATATAAAAACCTCGATATGAGTACAAACATCAGTTTCAACCAGTTCTATTCATGGGGAATAAGCCGAAAAGCCCCTATACTGTTAGACAGCATAAACAGCTGGTTGGACAGATATATTGAGACAAAAGAATATAAGACTTTATATGATAAATACTTTAACCGTAAAAAACATTGATTTATCATGATAGCATTTGATAAAGTTAATTGGGGGTTCATTGGATGCGGAGAAGTGACCGAAAAGAAAAGCGGCCCGGCATTCAATATGGTAGAAGGTTCAAAGGTTGTTGCCGTAATGAGCCGTGACGAAGAAAAAGTAAAATCGTACGCCAAAAGACACAATATACCTAAATGGTACACTGACGCACAAGAATTGATAGGTGACGAAGAAGTAAATGCCATATATATAGCTACTCCGCCATCATCGCACGCCACTTTTGCCATAATGGCAATGAAAGCCGGCAAACCGGTATATATCGAAAAGCCTATGGCCGCATCATACGAAGATTGTGCAAGAATAAACAGAATATCAAAGGAAACCGGCATACCGTGCTTTGTTGCCTACTACAGACGTTATCTGCCTTACTTCCAGAAAGTAAAGGAACTTGTAAACTCCGGAGAGATAGGCAATGTGATAAACGTACAGATAAGATTTGCACAGCCTCCAAGAGCTTTGGACTACAACACCAAAAATCTGCCATGGCGAGTACAGCCAGTAATTGCCGGCGGCGGATATTTTTACGATCTTGCCCCTCATCAGCTTGATTTGCTGCAAGATATGTTCGGCTGCATATTAGAAGCAGAGGGATATAAAAGCAACAGGGGCGGACTATACAATGCCGAAGACACTATAAGCGCATGCTTCAAATTTGATTCCGGTCTTCCGGGTTCAGGTTCATGGTGCTTTGTGGCACACGACTCTGCAAAAGAAGACAGAATTGAGATAATTGGTGATAAAGGAATGATTTGTTTTTCAATATTCACATACGACCCTATAGCTCTGCACACAGAAAGAGGCAGAGAGGAAATATTGCCTCAAAACCCTCCTCATGTACAGCTGCCGCTTATCAAGGCAGTTGTGGAACATCTGCAAGGAAAAGCCATCTGCACATGCGACGGTATAAGCGCCACTCCTACAAACTGGGCCATGGACAGAATCCTAAACAAATTATAAGCAATGTTATTGCGAGTTCTGACAGTATTAACATTAATGTTCCTCACTTACTGCATAGCAAATGCACAAAGTGAGGAAAAAGGATCAAACATACTGCCTACAGATTCCGTAAGCACAACACCTGTAGGAGGAAACAGATTTATCAATTCATCCAAAGAACTATTCTTCAAGGCTGTAGACTGGTTTAACGCAACAGATACCGCATACATTCTCCCGAACAAGTATAATCTCACTTTAATGCTTGAACAAAGTACATGGTTCGAACATTATCGCTTGGGTATATCAGGCAACGACGGTAATCAGATACTCGGTTTCGCTCCAAAAGTAAATACCAAGTTAGGCCTGTACTTCGGATGGAGATGGATATTCTTAGGATATTCATTCGACTTAAGCAGTCTGCTGAAAAAAGAACGGGAAAAATCGCGCACTGAAATGACTTTCAACCTATATAGCGCAAAATTCGGTCTGGACCTTTATTATAGAAAAAGCGGAAATGATTTCAAAATCACTTCATGCAAGAATTTTGACCTATCGGACGATTACATAGGAACAAATTTCAGTGGATTTCAAAGCAGCATAAAAGGTCTGAACGCTTATTACATATTCAAAAGCAAAAAATATTCATATCCGGCCGCATACAGCCAGTCAACAAACCAGAAAAAAAGCTGCGGTTCGTTTATGGCCGGATTTGCATACTCCGAACATCGGATATCATTCGACAAGAGCAAACTGCCGGAAGAAATACAGGAACAGATAAACCCATCATCAAATTTCAGAAAGCTGAACTATACAGATTACAATATTAGTTTCGGATATGGATATAACTGGGTTTTCGCCAAGAACTGCCTGCTTAACATATCTCTCCTTCCGGCCGTTGGATATAAAAAAGCCAGAATCAATGATATGCAGACAACTGATGATTATAACTGGACAGAATGGGTTAAAGATATAAACTTCGACCTGATTACCAGAGCCGGAATAACATGGAACAACAGAAAATATTATGTGGGAGCTACATTCATACTCCACACGTATGACTATCGCAAAGACCGTATCTCGATGACAAACTCATTCGGCAGCCTGAAAATATATGCCGGATTCAATTTCTGGAAAAGAAAAAAATAGCGATTTTCCGTTATTTCAGAACGCTTCGTCGTTTGAATCAAAACTTTTCGTCGTTTAAGACTAAACGCTTCGTCGTTTTTTTGTGGACTTTCAAAGTAAAAGAAATCCTGCAAAGGAGGCAAATCCCCATTGCAGGATTAATAAACAAACTAATATGGTGTTATTACAAAGCTTTGTTAATTTGTAAGCTTTTACAGATTAAACACTCTTTTTAATTCATCCATCTGTTCATCTGTCATTCCTTTTGGAACAAATCCCATAGAGCAAGCAGACTCATATATCTTGGCAGACTTCGACAATGTATCTATCATATCGAATGCTTCAATCAGGTCTTCGCCGATAGCAACTGCACCGTGTTTTTCCCACATTACTACATCATATTCATCAAGCTGCCTGATAGTTTCCTCAGCAAGGACTACTGAACCGGGCAACTGATATCTTGCAATACCCAATCCTTTAGGACAGAAAGCACGTGTTTCAGGTATCATACTCCAAAGAATCTTGCTTAATACATCTTTTTCAAGAAAAGCCGGATTATGAGTCATTGCGACTAGTTCTATAG
>NZ_DXVR01000010.1:50074-50331 GCF_019417265.1 Bacteroides sp. | reverse complement strand
CTTTATAATATACCGGGAAAAGCCAATGTATCTATAAGCTTCAGGGGTAAAACTCTCTTCGAAGATAACAATATGCTGTTTGCCCAATTCGGAAGTACCGAACTTCTGGTAGACGACCTTTTCAACAAGAAAGTTAATACACGCGTTATTTTCGATACTGTAACAGGAGGAATACAAAAAATAGATAAAGATTAATATAAAGGGCGTAAAATTTGTTTTTTAGAAAAAATACTATAACTTTGCGCATAGTATGATTT
>NZ_DXVR01000010.1:0-50064 GCF_019417265.1 Bacteroides sp. | reverse complement strand
CGAATTCTGGAGTGGGTCAAATCCATTGGCTGAGGTTGGAACTACCAAAACCGTGAAAGGTGAAAACGGAGAATATCTCGTAAGAACAAACGAAAACGGATACAGCATCACTAAAAAAGGAGAAGATGTTTCTATAGATTTGGTTTACAATCAGGAAAACCGTACATGGAATGCTTCTTGTGATGGTGAATCTTACGAACTTATGACAATGAATGAAGATGGAACTATCACTGTAAGACTTCAGGATGGAAACACTGTAACAGTTCTTCCTGACCAGCAGGGATTGGCATCTGTACGTGCTCTGAGCGGTTCGCAAACATCTTTGTTTACTGCAGCAAGATAATATATATGAATGATATACAAAAAAGTCGGGCGTCATTAATTCTTGATGCCCGGCTTTTTTTGTTGTGTATAAGTAAAGATATTTATCGTTTTTTCTTACTCCTTTCCGATTTCATTTTCTCGAACTTGGCTTTCTGGCCGTCTGTCAGCAAAGAAGAAATTTTGGTATTCAGTTCGTCCATCTTTGCTTTTCTGTCCTCACGTGAAACCTTCTGATTGAAAAATTCTTTATACAGTTCTGTTATCTGCTTTTCCTGCTCATCTGTCAGATCAAGCTTTTTGTCAAGGTTTTCTACCACCTGTTCCGGAGTTCTCTTCTCTCCTCCTTTACGCTGTGCGTCAATTGTCTGAGTACACATTGCTGCCATCAAGGCAAAAAATAAAATCTTTTTCATGTCTGTTGTTCTTTATTTGTTAATAAAAAGTTTGTTCATTAATCACTGTTTAAATACTGTTTAAACACCATTTAAAAGCTTTTTAAAAGGCTTTGCAAGAGCTTTGCAAAACCTTTCTGCAGCTATCTTATTGTATAGACAAAGCTTACCATTGCGTACGGCTTAAGAACATTGCTGTTTATGTAGTCGTAATAGTTGCTTCCGGTGCTGTGGGTGAATGCCCGGTTCTGCTTCAGGATATCAAAAGCCTCAACCTTTATTTCCGCCGCATTGTTCTTCAGGAACTTCTTTCCCAACGATACATTCCAGAGGAAATAATCTTCATTACCTGTATCAAGTCCTGTATAGCCTATATAATTGAATGTGCTGCGCAATGTAAGTCCCCAGAAGAATGTCCATCCCAACTTGGCTGCTGCATTATGAGTAATATAATCTCCTGTTCCGCTTGCTGTATTAAGAGAACTGAATATTTTGTTTATTCCTGCAGAGTAGGAAGCTGTAAAGTCAAGGTTCTGACTTATATTACTTCCTATAATCACTTTCGGTATGATGTTCAGTTCGTTAGTCTTACTTTTCTCTCCGTTGAAAATGGTCGGTACATTTGAGTAGTTTGCCGATACACTGAAATTGATGTTGCTGCGAATCAGGTCGAACGGGAAACCGTATGTAAGCATTGACTGCAGACTGTAGTATCCGTCCATATTGACAGGTTTGGTGAACTGAGAGCCTTTGTTAAGAGTCACATTATCAGATATCTGTATATCCTCTTTTGCTATAAATGTACTGTCAGCCACATAACCCAATTTCGCCGTACCCCCAACCATTGCTATGAATGTCTGTCCCGATTTAGTGGTACGGATATATCGTAAATTTGCTGTATGCGAAATCTGCTGGTCAAGGTCAGGATTACCGGTAGAAAGGAAAAGCGGATTGGAGTTATCAACCACATTCTGAAGTTCCGTAACCGATGGAGAAGACGAGCTGCTTCTGTATCGCAACATGAACGAGTTCGTTCTGTCAAGCGAGTATCTCAAATTGAACGAAGGCAGGAATGAGAAATAGTTGTTGTTCATTCTGTCCGGATTAGGATATACAAGGTCGCCCGACAATTCCGACCATTGTACGTCTGCACCTATCATGGCATTCAGTTTTCCGGCATGATATCTGAGTCCCACATTACCCGCATGAGTGGTATATCCTGTCTGATATACATTTGAAAGATTCTCGTCCAACTGGTCATACAGGTCTGTCACAGACGATTTCATATAGGTTTTTCTGCCTGAATCCGAATCGGAGTATGAGAATTTATACCCTAACTGCAACTGCATATGGTCTGTCAGTTTTTCTGTATAACTGAGGTTAGAACGGAAACTGTACTGTTTGTTCATAGTGTTCTTATACTGGCTGTACTCCTCTGTCTGAGGTGTACCGGACAGCATATTCAATGTATTAAGATAGTCCGTATAAGTACCTCCATCCGTATTGCTCATCTTACCGTTCATCATGAGTGACAGTGTTCTGCCTTCCGTTGGGAATCTGTGACGAAGAATGATGTCCGCCCCAAGATTATATGCATCGGTATTGCTATTGGAGTTGGTATGTGTTTCGGCGTCAGTCTGTCCGCTAATCATATTCTGTCCGTCGAGCAATGATATATTGTCATTGTTCTGAAAGCTCACTGTAGGACGGAACTGAAGCGATGTCCTGTCCGAGATTCTGTAATCAAGTTTCATATTGAAACGGTGATTCCAGTTCTCCATGGTTTTCTCCTGATATTCATCGTACGTCATACCCGGAAGCACAGATTCAAAGTATTCGCGCTCTGTCTGCTGCTGTGTAAGGTTTTCAGACTGGTTGAAGAAATAACTTCCTGTAATATTTACCTTTTCTCCCCATTTGTCTACATAGTTCAGTCCGACACCATTTGTAGAAGTGATACCTCCCATGCTGCCTACCATGAAATCAGAGGTATTACCCCCTCCTCCGGCACCGCCGCGACCACCTCCGCCGCCACCGCCACGTCTTCCACGGCCACCACCTTTAGCAGACGATGACATAACTCCGGCAAGGTCTTCCTGCGAGAAATTCTGCTGATTGACATTGTTCGACATACCCAATACGGAAATCCTTCGGTCGTCATTGAAGAAGTTTATATTACCGTTCACCTTATATCTGTCTTCTGTTCCATATCCGGCAGATACCTCACCGAAAGTTCCCTGACGATATCCTCCTTTTGTTATGATATTGATGGTCTTTACTTCCTCACCATCATCGAAACCGGTAAATTCAGCCTGCTCACTCTTCTTATCGAACACCTCAATACTTGCAATGACACCCGAAGGCAAGTTCTTGATAGCCAGATTTACATCGCCTTCGAAAAACTCCTTACCGTCTACCAATATCTTCTTAACATCTTCACCCTGAGCCTGAATGGTTCCACCTTCTACCACTATACCAGGCATTTTCGACAACAAATCCTCTGCGGAGCTTCCCTGCATGACCTTGAAAGCCTCGGCATTATAGAACAGACTGTCGCCTTTCTGTTCGGCACGAGTGGCACGTCCCTGCACAGATACTTCCCCTAACATCAGAGCGTTTTCATCAAGTTTGAAAGTTAAGATATAGCTGTCTTTCTTATCAGTTATCTTCAATCGTTTTTCATCATCCTTATAACCCACGTATGTCACTCCGATGACATAACTGTCGTAAGAAACAGATTTGAATACGAATTTACCGTCCAAATCTGTTGAGGTATATTTCTTCGCATCCTTATCCGAAGAAGGTGCTATACTTACTGTAGCCGATGGCAACGGTTCACCTGTATTCTTGTCCGTCACGGTTCCGCTCACCGTAACCCTCCCTTGTGCCACCAACATCAGTGGCAACAATAATAAAACAATAAATGTCAAAAGTTTCTGTTTCATATAATGTTAAATTTTTCGTTTCCGAGACAAAGCTACCCAAACTTTTAACACAAAAATCAGCTCCAGACGAATGCAGTGGCGAACGACACACATCAAGTGGCAAACGACAAAAAGCGTATTTTTAACATTTCATTTATTCGCTTTTTCGGCATATTTATTTTACATTTGCATCATAACTCCATACGATATGAACAACAAGTACTTACCTATAGGCATAGACCTATTCTTCTGTATCATTCTGCTGCCTGCCATGATGATGATGCTCCCTGTGGACAAATGGCTGGAAAGCAACTCACTATTCGTCATCACTCTGATAGCATGGCTTTATGCCGTATATTTCTGTATCAAGCAAATCAGCGTTCCTATGGCGCTAAAAGACAGAAAACATCTGCTAATAGCAATAGCTGTTCTATTAGGTACGATATTCATTACATGGCTTATCACACAGTACCAGATGGACTTTCCCTTCAGAGGTCACAAGCCTAAAATGGACAAGTTCATAAGAAAGACCATGAGTCTAAGCAGAATAAAGCAACATCAGCAAGCCACATGGTTCATGTATCTGGTAACAGTATGTTTCAGTATAGCTGTAGGACTCCTTACAGAACTGTACAAGCAGATTATGGCAAGACAAGCCAGTGAGTTCGAGAAGAAGAAAGCCGAACTGGCACTATACAAGGCACAGATAAATCCGCATTTCCTTTTCAACACCCTGAACACCCTATACGGACTGATGATAACCCAAAGCCAAAAGGCAGAAACAGCCTTTATGCAATTCATCGAACTGATAAAATATATGTACACTAAGGCAACACAGGATACTGTAAGCATTGACGAGGAAGCAGAATATATCAGCCAGTACATAGAATTACAAAAGAACCGTATAGACGAAAACCGTACCCATATCTACTATTCATATTCGGCCGACGAATCAGCAAAAGCCTCAAAGATTGCTCCGATGATACTTATAACTTTCATCGAGAATGCACTGAAATACGGTGCATCATCGCATATAGAAAGCGATATCATAATAAGCCTTAAGGTAAATAACGACACACTGACTCTGTTCACAGAAAACCATACAGTTAACCCAAAACCCGAGAACAAGGAACCAGGGATAGGTATATCCAACTGCAAGAAAAGACTTGAGCTCTTATATCCGGGTAAACACAACCTGGAAATAAGTAATACAAACGGTATTTTCACCGTAAATCTTATCTTAAAACTGAAATGACCATGAAGTGTATAGCAATAGATGACGAGCCTGTAGCTTTGAGTATTATAGAACAGTTCTGCAAACGCTGCGGTGAACTTGAAGTTACATCATATACAGATCCTATAACAGGACTGGAAAAAGTAAAGTCCATCAGACCAGATATAGTATTCCTCGATATAGAAATGGGGGGAATAAACGGTATCGACATAGCACGCGAACTTCCGGCAGGTATATATCTTATATTTACCACAGCATACGCCGAATATGCCGTTGACGGATTCGAACTGAATGCCATCGACTACCTTCACAAGCCATTCTCATACTCCCGTTTCGAAAAGGCTATAGAAAGGGTACGCAGGATGAAAAAGCTGGAAAGCCTTTCTGCCGCCCCCGTACTTACAGAAGAGGAAGAGATAACCCTGAAAGTGGAATACAAAAATGTGAAAATAAGAATAGCCTCGATAGAGTATATCGAAGCTATGGACAATTATATCAAGATTTATCTTACAGACGATGACAGACCGGTTCTTTCGCAAACCAGCATGAAATCAATCATGGGAATGCTGCCTAAGGACAGATTCATGCGTGTACATAAGTCGTATATAGTTCCATTGCACAAAGTGGCAAATTATACCCGCCGCCAACTTACACTCTATCACCGTGCAGTGGAAATACCTGTCGGCCGTGTGTATGCCGATGAGTTCATAAACCGTGTGAGCGAAATGAAGGAATGACATCATTTCTTTCGTGCGGCAACAGAAAGTATTACTCCAAGCAGTACTCCCAAAAGTGCAGCAAAAAGTACTCGCATTTCTCCTGGAAGAAGGAAAGTTATTGTATGCGCCGGAAACCAGAACAACGGTATAGTCTTTTTAAAGACAAATCCCCACTGAATCTTCCAGTTAAGATTCTGCATTATTTCTCCCATCTTTATAGGAGTAAACAGTCCCTTCAGTGTTCCTCCGTTATTCATTATATGCGTATCGGTGATTTTATGAAGCGTCATAAAAACAGGCGCGAATATTGAGTTCATAACCACAGAAACAGAAAAGGCCAGCAGAACCTTTTCAAATGTCAACGAGCCAGCCATCACACCTGACGGGTTGTCCATTCCCATATACCCCATAAATGCAGGAACTCCGGTTGAGAAGACAATGAAAGCCATGTTTATTCCCATACCCAATATTCCCCATACGACAGCTCGAGGCAATACTCCGAAGCCCTCAAAATAATAAACTCCTCTACTGATACGAAGCCCCAACAGTTCCCCCATAGTTGCCAATATACCGAACTTCATGAAACTCATCACCATGCCATGTTCTGCATTAAAAGAAAGATACCAATTGTATATGGTATCGGAAATTGTAAAAGGGAGGAACACTGCAATAACAATCAGAATAAAAATAAAGTCTTTTGTTCTCATAATAATATGATTTTAAGTTATTTTGCGACAAATATAGCATAAACCATATAAATCACAAAACAAAAAGCACAATCATATTATCATTTTTCGTTAATCTTCATCTAAAATAATTTTTCTTTAGCCAGTTCTGCCCTTATTCGGCTTAACGACTGTGGAGTGATGAAAAGATATGACGCTATATATTTCAATGGAACATGTTGTAATAATAAAGGATCACGTTTCAGCAAATCAAGATATCTCTCTTTTGCCTGAGAAATAGCTCCAGTGGCTACTATACGTTCCTCCGCTACAAGAAAATCCTGTTCCACTAACTTCCTACCAAGATTAGCACTTTCTATAGAAGAGTTTAGAAACTCTTCCATCTTAGGTTTGTTTATCACATACAGTGTACTGTCCGTCATAGCCTCAATATAGATAGGCGACGGACGACCGACCATATATCCCCAACTGGAGAAAACCGTCTCGCCGGTTATTGCAAACCAGACTGACAGTTCCTCTCCGTCACGTAGTATATACCCACGCCATATCCCTTCTTTAATCAGATAATATGAACTGTTGGTCTCACCCTCACGCACCAGGAAATCACCTTTTCGGACACAAACTTCTTCCATATTATCAACGAGCCTCATACACTCCTTCTCGTCAGCACTGTATCTCTTGCAAAACGCATCAACAAACTGTTTCATGAAATATCAATATTTAGTTAACTGATACAAAAATACACATTACTTTCAAGACTATCTCTTTCTTCTGCAATAAATGGTAATGACAAAAAGGAAAGTAACAAACTCAGCCGCGGGGACAGACAGCCATATTCCCGGAACTCCTAACAATTCAGGCATAATCCAAAAGCACATCAGAATAAGGATATATCCGCGAAGCAATGTCACGGCCATGGCAGGACGGTCACGCTCCACGCTCTGGAAATAACCTATTGAAACCATATTTATCCCGAAAAATATAAACCCGGAAGCAAACAGCGGAAGACCGCTTTCTGCAATATTATATGCAGGATATGCCGGATCTATAAACATAGATACAATCTGCGGCGAGAATACTTCGGTAAGAACAATAACAACCGCACCAAAACCTACAGCAGAGAAGAGAGCCAACCTGAACGCACGGTTAACTCTAGAACTGTTACCCTGACCGAAATTATAACTCAGAATAGGTTGTGCCGACTGCGCTATGGCATTATATACCATAAATATTATCGGAAAGAAATAACATGCAATACTGTATGCCGCCACACCGTCTTCGCCAATGTTATGCATAAACACGTAGTTACCCACAAACATCATCGTAGCAATAGCTCCTTCGCACAGGAATGTAGATGCACCAAGACGACACATATATCCTACATTCCGCACGGTAAGCATCAGACTCTTTCGGCTCAGTTTCACCCTGACCATATGTACCACATGCTTTCTGTCGATAAGATAAACCAGTATCATGGCGGCACCTACTATATATCCAAGACTAGTAGCCAAGGAAGCACCGAACATTCCCCAAGAGAATTCAAAGATAAATACATAGTCGAGTACTATATTGATGACAGCCGGTATGATATTACAAAACATGGCATAATTAGGTGAACCGTCCAAACGTACAAAAAACATTCCGGAACTAAGCAATGCACTGAACACCAGGAACGGAATAAACCAGTTCATATACTCCACAGCCAAAGGCAGAAGCCGTTGCGAACTGCCAAGCAGCAATGCTACTTTTTCCAAATTCAACATTATCAACAGCGCATAAAGTATAAGCAGTAACGATGACACTACAACAGCCTGAGTCACATTTATACGTGCTACTTTTATTTTACCATGTGACAAGTGTATAGACGCCACAACCGAAGCACCGATACCGAACATCAGAGCCACACCGGTATTTATCAAAAACAACGGAGCTGTAATATTCACCGCCGCCAGTGCGTCACTGCCTATACCCTTTCCCACAAAAATTCCGTCGGTTATGATAAATATGGCTGAGAACACCATTCCCATCACCGTAGGTATCAGAAGTTTTACGAACAACTTCGATACGTCCATCTTTCCAAAGTCGATACTATCTTTCATACTGTCATTTTTTTCAGGGCGCAAAGTTAGGTCAAAGACTCGTCATGAAAATTAACATATGGTAAAAAGAGTATCTTTAAATATAAATGAGTAAAGAATTTTTCCGGTCTTCAACGAATAAATGTATATTTGCATTCGGATAAAAAAGGAAATAATATGCAAAACAGCAATAAAACAGCAAATACTCTTCCTGATTTAAAAGGTTCGATGGGTGAACATCTTGGTATAAAGTTCATAACGATGGAAGAAGGAAGAGTAATTGCCGTCATGCCTGTTGACCATCGTACTTGCCAGCCGTTCGGCATACTGAATGGTGGAGCATCACTCGCACTGGCCGAAATGGTTGCAGGACACGGCTCTGTTCCGCTTTGCGCCCCGAGAGAAATGCCGTGCGGCATTCAGGTCAGCGCCAACCACGTAGGAATGGTGCGGGTGGAAAAAGGAGCTTTCGTTACAGCCACAGGCACAATAGTACACCGGGGCAGAACAACACATATTTGGAACGTAGACATAACAAACCAGGATGGAAAACTCATTTCCACTGCAAGAATAGTTAATCAAATAGTGAAAAAACGGATATGAACAAACCCGATTCACAGATATATAAACTTATTGACCAAATGACGTGCAGCAACACGTCGTTCGCCATTTACCGTCTTCCATGGACTGATATACCTCTCCTGGTAATGCAGGACGGAGGTGAGCCGCAGACATTCAGCAGTCTGAAGGAACTGAACGGACAAAAAGGATTTGTGATATCTCCTTTCAGTTTCACAAGCAATCATCCCGGAGTAATAATCCGCCCGGACATTACAGCTACAGGATGGGAAGAAATATCGGAAAAAATCTCATCATTTACAATATCCGACACCGAACAGGAATGTACATCCACCGCTATCGACATAAAGCCTGAAACAGAGCTTAAAGAAAGATACTTGGAAGTGTTCGCCAATTTCATCAGTCCGCTGAAAAGCAAAAAAATAGGGAAACTTGTCTTATCGCGCAATGCATCGTACAAGCTTGACGAGAGTTTCTCTCCTCTTGAAGCATTCGTCACAGCATGCAACAGCTATCCGCGAATGATGATTTCGCTGTCGCACACTCCCGTAAGCGGTACATGGATAGGCAGTACCCCGGAAATAATCCTCAGCGGTGAGGGAGATACATGGAACACTGTGGCACTGGCAGGCACAATGCCAATGCAGGGCGAAGTTATGCCTACCGAATGGCACAAGAAAGAGCAAGACGAACAGGCTTTCGTAAGCGAATACATAAACAAGGTCATAAAGAAATTCAGCAGCAAGATTTCCGTCAAAGGGCCATATACGGCACGTGCCGGACAACTGGTACACCTGAAAACCGACTTCCAGTTCGGACTGAAAAAGACTTCCGAACTTGGCAATCTGCTTGATGCCCTGCATCCAACTCCCGCCGTTTGCGGACTTCCAAAAGAAAAGGCATACGATTTCATCATCGAAAACGAAGGCTATGACAGGAAATACTATTCCGGCATAATAGGATGGCTGGACCCGGACGGACATACCACGCTTTATGTAAATCTTCGCTGTCTGAACGTAAACGGCAATTACGCAACTTTATACGCCGGAGGAGGTATTCTTCCTTCATCTGACGCCAACTCGGAATGGGAAGAAACACAGCATAAGATGAAGACTATAAAGTTAGTTATTAGTTGATAGAGCCAACAACTCCCCAATATATTACTCAAAATGTACACCGACAAAAAAAGCATACTACAACTGGCAGCTCTGCTTAAAGCACATGGGATAAGGAAGATAGTACTTTGCCCCGGTAGCCGTAGCATACCTATTGTGCAGACACTTGCCAATATACCTGAGTTCACATGTTATCCCGTAACCGACGAACGCAGTGCAGGATTCTTTGCGCTCGGACTTGCCCTTCACGGAGGAAGCCCGGCAGCCATCTGTTGTACTTCGGGTACTGCCCTGCTGAATCTGCATCCGGCTGTAGCCGAGGCATTCTATCAGCAAGTACCGCTTGTGGTAATCTCTGCCGACCGCCCTGCTGCATGGATAGGTCAGATGGACGGACAGACATTGCCTCAACCGGGAGTATTCGGAAGTCTGGTAAAGAAATCCGTGAACCTTCCTGAAGTAAATACAGACGAGGACGAATGGTATTGCAACCGCCTGACAAACGAGGCTCTTCTCGAACTTAACCATCACGGAAAAGGTCCTGTTCACATCAATGTACCGGTCAGCGATCCTTTCTTCCTGCTTCCGGTAAACGAACTCCCAAATGCAAGAGTCATCACCCGCTATCAGGGACTTAGTGTTTATGACAAGGACTACGAACCGCTTATCGAACGCCTGAACAAATACCAGCGACGGATGATGGTAGTTGGACAGATGAACCTGATTTACCTGTTCGACAAGAAATATACCAAACTGTTATACAAGCACTTCGCATGGTTCTCCGAGAATATAAGCAACCGCACCATACCGGGAATGCCTATCAAAAACATTGAACCGCTTCTATGCTCAATGGACTTCGAGGCACAGAAGAAGATGCGTCCGGAACTGCTCATCACATACGGAGGACATATCATATCAAAGCGTCTGAAGAAATTCCTTCGCCGCCATCCGCCTGTAGAGCACTGGCATGTATCTGCCGACGGTGAAGCGATGGATCTCTACGGCTCTCTGACTACAATAATCGAAATGGACCCGTTCGAATTCCTCGAAAAGATTTCATCACGCATGGAAAACCGAACTCCGGAATATCCGCGCCAGTGGGAAGCCCTGTCGAAAGCCATACCACAGGCAGAATTTGAATATTCAGAAATGAGTGCCATAGGAAAGGTTATAACCGGACTCCCTGCACCGTGTTCACTGCATCTTGCCAACAGCTCGGCAGTGAGATACGCACAGCTTTTCGATGTTCCTCAGGATGTAGAGATTCTATCAAACAGAGGAACAAACGGTATAGAAGGTTCACTGTCAACAGCCATAGGTTATGCCACTGCATCAGACAAGTTGAACTTCATTATCATTGGCGACTTGAGTTTCTTCTACGACATGAATGCCTTGTGGAACAATAACTACGGTTCGAACATCCGCATACTGCTCCTCAACAACAGCGGTGGAGAGATTTTCCACGCACTGCCGGGACTGGAACTGCACGACAATGCTCGCCGTTTCGTGACAGCCCCCCACACAGCATCGGCAAAGGCATGGGCTGAGGATCGCGGACTGGAATATCTGTCGGCTCATAATGAAGAAGAGTTGAACAGCGCCACTGCACGTTTCCTTGAACCGTCAGTAACAAACCGCCCTATGCTGCTCGAAGTATTTACAGAGAAAGAAAAGGACATAGAACTGCTTAAAAAGTATTATCACAACTTAAAGAGATAACCTGAAATACATATAATTAAAGCCATTATGATAAAAGATATTATTGCCCAAAATGATAAAAGCTTTGCGGGAGAAAAAGAAATTAATATTCTGAAAAAGTTTTTTCCTCAATGCTTTAGAGCAAACGGTGAATTTGATATAGACGCTTTTAAAGCTTCACTTCCTAAGGAAATGAATATAACCGACGAAACTTCTGGGTTTAATTTCCTTGGCAAGAATTATGCACGTATGCTAACAAATATGGACACAACGACCATTATTCGTCCGGATACTGAGCATAATAAAAACCCGGAGAATAAGGATAGTAAAAATATATATATTAGTGGTGATAATCTTGACGCATTGCAACATTTGGTAAAATCATATTCAGGTAAAGTAAAGGTTATCTACATCGACCCTCCTTACAATACCGGTACAGATGGCTTTATATATAATGACAAATTCTCCTTCACAGGAGCGCAACTTGCTGAACGACTGGGAATAGATGAAGAACGTGCACAACGTATCATATCAATGACAAAACGTGGTAGTGCAAGTCATGCAGCATGGCTTACTTTCATGCTGCCAAGACTTTCATTCGCACGTGATTTACTGACAAATGATGGAGTTATATTTATTTCGATAGATGATAACGAACAAGCCTATTTAAAATGCCTATGCGATGAAATTTTTGGCGAAGAAAATTTTATAGCACAAATAATAGTACAATCTAACAAACGTGGACAAACTTACAAGCAATTAGCAAAAACACACGAGTATCTATTAGTATATGCTAAAAGTGAAGAAACTATTATCAACGAATTTAAAAAAGAACTTAGCGGAAATATAAAGAAAGATAATATAAGCGAATATTCCGAAAGAGAATTAAGAAACAGGAATCCTAAATATGGACGCTTTAATCGACCTAATCTATTTTATCCTATTTATGTAAACCCCAACCTTAAAGATGATAATGGCTACTATCCAATAAGCGATACACGCACATTAGAATATTCAGTAGAGGTTCTTCCTTACAACAGCGAAAAAGTTGAGAGTTGTTGGAGATGGGGAAAGAAAAAATTAAATAATAATATTGGTAAATCCTCAATGGACAGTACAGTTGTTGCAAGAGAAAAATCATCTGGAGAATGGGGTATATACGAAAAATACCGTAAAGGTACTTACAAAGCTAAAACTATTTGGCTTGAAGACATAGAAATATCAGAAGACGGTGAGGATGATGAAATTTGGGATGAAACAGGTGTTATCACAGAACAAGGCTCTATAGAACTTAACAAATATGGAATGGGAGAAATCTTTGATTTTCCGAAACCAACATATTTATTAAAAAAAATACTTACATTAGGAAGTAATGAAGATTCAATATGCATTGACTTCTTTTCAGGTTCAGGAACCACTGCTGAATCAATATTCAGATTAAATGTTCTAAATGGAAACAGAACATTTATTGTTATACAACTACCTGAAGATTTAGAATATAAATATGCAAATGCTCCAACAGGAGAGAAACCTAAAATAAAAAAAGTAATAGATTTTCTAGATAATAACGGATATCCACATTATTTAAATTATGTTGGTATAGAGCGTATCAAACGAGCTTCACGCAAAATAAAAGAAGAAAATCCGTTATTCTCAGGTGATTTGGGTTTCAAGCACTTTACACTTGAAGAACCTGAGCAGGAAACATTAGACAAGATTGAGACTTTCAATCCCGAAGGAACATTCAGCGACGATAATATTCTGAAAGATTTCGGTGTCGAAAGTGTACTCCGTACTTGGATGGTAGCCGACGGTTACGGACTGACTGACAATGCGGAAGAGATTAATCTTGCCGGATATAAAGCATATCATATAGGTAATCATCTTTATATGATAGACAGCGATTACTCATTCTCAAAGGATAGTATAATATCATTGATGGATAAATACAACGGTGAATTGTTTTCTCCACAAAACATTGTCATATTCGGATATAGCTTTTGTGTTGAAAACCGTATTCAATTAACAAAAAATCTGTCAACGCTTAAAGACGGTGCCAAAAGTCTGAGAATAAATATAGATATAAGATACTAATACACTGATTACAATATATGGAATTAATCCTGCAAAACGACCTCGAACACCAACAACGTCCTGTAATAAACGTAGCCAGTGTGATAGAAACATCAAATGTATCGGAAGCTACAGCCCCGCACCGTAATCCTGAGATTTACAGATGGTCGCTGAATTCAAAAACTATTTATGATATTTGGGTTAAGGAAGATATTCCTCATAAATATCGCCGATTTGTCAACAATCCCAATAATGTTAGGGTAAAAAGATCAGAAGATATGCCATCATACCAGATGATGGACATAAAGATGGAAACAGGCACGGGAAAAACATACGTATATACAAAAACCATGTTCGAACTGCATAAAAGATGCGGTTTTAACAAATTCATCATAGCAGTACCCACACTGCCAATAAAAGCCGGAACATCTTCGTTTCTCGAAGACTCCACTGTGATGAGACATTTTACAGACACCTGCAAATATAATGCAAGAATCGAGCTGTGCGTCCTGAAAGCACAAAAGACAAAAAATAAAGGAAAATTGAAATTTCCTACGGCTGTAGGAAGATTCTTTTATGGCAGCAAACATGAAAAAAACAAAATATACGTTCTGTTGCTTAATTCACAACTGCTCACCAACGGAAAACTCTTGACAAGAGAAGACTATGACCAAATGGTTGGCGAGTTCCACCGTCCGACAGATGCCATAAAAGACACACGCCCTGTGTTGATAATAGACGAGCCGCACAGGATGGAAAGAGAAAGCAAATCTTTTGTCTCACTGATTAAAAGCTTTGAGCCGCAATTGGTGTTACGATATGGCGCCACATTTCCTGAACACACATTCGGAAAAGGGAAAAACAAAAGCTCTGAGAAAGACCATATAAACCTGGTCTATGACCTTAACGCTTGTGAAGCATTCAGACAGACTTTAATCAAAGGTGTTTCAAAAGAACATCTCGAACTGCCAGGTGGGAAGTCTGCAGAAAAGAAAATAAAAATCACAAAAATAAACAATACGGAAAAGTCCGTAAATATGCAATATACCACAAACGATGGTAATTCGCATTATGTACTACATGCAGGAGATAGTCTTAGTCAGATAGACCCGGACTTGAGCGGTATTTCCATAAGCGGAATATCCGCAAAAAATATAGAGCTGAGTAATGGACAGATAAAAGAAACAGGAATGGAATTCTTTCCTGACCAGTACTCAACATCTTATCAGGAAGGAATGCTGTCGTTGGCACTAAAAAGACATTTTGAAACAGAAAGGGAACTTTTTGAACGTACTCCTACACGCATAAAAGCTTTAGCTTTATTCTTTATTGACAATATAGAAAGTTATAGAGGAACCGAAAATAAAAACGATGGTTGGCTACACAACAAATTTATTGAACTATTAAAAGAGAGACTTTTATTCGAGTTAAGCAGAAAAAACGATACAGAATACCAGTCATATCTTCAGGCTACTCTTGACAATATAAATGACGCATGTGCCGGATATTTTTCAAAAGACAACCAAGACAGCGATGAGAACATAGCAAAAGAAGTGTCTGTAATCCTTCACGGCAAAAAAGAACTGATAAGTTTTAAAGATAAAAATGGAAATTGGAACATACAACGTTTTCTCTTTTCGAAATGGACTTTAAAAGAAGGATGGGATAATCCTAATGTTTTTACAATATGTAAGTTGCGTTCCAGTGGCTCCGAAATAAGCAAACTACAAGAAGTAGGTAGAGGATTGCGACTCCCGGTTGATGAGGCTGGTAACCGTATTGTTGACAAGACATTCATGCTTAACTATATTGTCGATTTTACCGAGAAGGACTTTGCCACAAAGCTTGTAGAGGAAATAAACAGCGACATAATGAAAAAAGAAATCCCTCCGATGGAATTATCCATTTCTGAGATAGAAAAGGTCGCTATAATGCGTGGCATGACTATTAAGAGTCTGTTTATGGAACTCATAGACAAAGATTATATAGGTATTGACCATAAGATTATTCTTTCAAACTTCGATGCGTTCATTGTTGAATATCCTGAGTTCAATAACATTAACGAAAAGGATGGAGTTGACTCAAGCCGCATAAGGAATAGAAACAGTGAAAGAAAAGGTACCATCGGAATACGTAAGGCAAGATTTGAGGAAATAAGAGAATTATGGAAAAAACTTAACAAGAAGTATGTTTTGTATTTTGAGAAAGGTATTGAGGAAGAATTGAAAAAACGACTTCCGGAAATAATCAAAGAAAAAAACATATTCTCACATTTGTCCGTAAGTTCCGACAGGAGAGTTGTAGGTATAGAAAATGACAAGGCTGTAAGTACAGAAGCAACCGGTACACAGTTGTTGTTGAACAACCGTCACATGGCATACAACGAGTTTTTAAAGAGAGTTTCATATTTCACATGTGTTCCTATAACAATCCTTCATGAAGCAATATGCAAAGCTGCCAATAATGGAACTGATATATCGAACGAGATGTTCAATGAAAATTCATCAGCACGTTTGATAAATGCAATAGACGACTGGAAAGCTAAAAATCTGGCCGGAATGGTTAAATACAAACAGGCAAATTACCATCCAAAAGAAACAAGACTGACAAATGCAGATGGTTCTGTAAAGGATGAAGTTGCACAGGCATTCATTGGTCGCAAACGAGAAAATAAGAATGTTCTTCTTTCACCTAAATATCTGTATGACACACTTGCATACGACTCAGATTTGGAAAGAAAAAACATCATGGAATCGGATATTGACGAAATTATTGTATATGGTAAAATACCATCATCAAGTATTTGCATCCCTACAGTCGCTTCATCCAACTATAGTCCGGACTTCATGTATGTGGTCAAGAAGAAAGATGGAACAAAGGAACTTAACATTGTAATAGAAACTAAAGGATATGACAATGAGTCTAAAATAGCAGAAGATGAAGAAATAAAGATTTCTTGCGCAGAACTCTTTTTCAATGACATAAGTACGGAGGGATATTCAGTTTATTTCCGTAAACAGATAAACAGTAAAGGCATAAAAGACATAATAGAAGAATTAATAAAAAAATAATTACATCATGGAAAAAAGAGAATGGAAAACCATAAAGGAATATCAGGATATTCTTTTCGACTTCTATAACGGAATAGCGAAAATCACTATTAACCGTCCGCGATACAGAAACGCATTCACTCCTACCACTACATCAGAAATCAGCGATGCACTGCTTATCTGCCGCGAATGTCAGGACATCAATGTAGTAGTACTGACAGGTGCCGGCGACAAGGCTTTCTGTTCAGGCGGCGACATGCACGTGAAAGGCCACGGAGGATATATCGGAACAGATGGTGTGCCACGCCTCAACGTGCTTGACGTACAGAAGCAGATACGTTCCATTCCTAAACCTGTGATAGCGATGGTAAACGGTTATGCTATCGGTGGCGGACACGTTCTTCACGTAGTTTGCGACTTATCAATCGCATCGGAGAACGCAATTTTCGGACAGACAGGCCCTCGTGTGGGTAGCTTCGATGCCGGTTTCGGTTCTTCATATCTGGCTCGCGTGGTTGGTCAGAAAAAGGCCCGCGAGATATGGTTCCTCTGCCGCCGGTATTCCGCACAGGAAGCCCTTGAAATGGGACTTGTAAATAAAGTTGTTCCTTTCGACCGTCTGGAAGACGAAGTAGTGGAATGGGCAGAAACAATGATGCAGCACAGTCCGCTTGCACTTCGCATGATTAAGGCTGGTCTGAACGCCGAACTCGACGGTCAGGCAGGTATTCAGGAACTTGCCGGCGATGCCACAATGCTGTACTACATGACCGAAGAAGCACAGGAAGGCGGAAAAGCATTCCTCGAAAAACGTAAACCGGACTGGAGCAAATTCCCTAAAATGCCGTAACACTTAGCGTAACACGTACGTGTAACGGGTGGAACACGTTCGTGTAACGCGCGTAACACGTTCGTGTCACGGGCGGAACACGTACGTGTCACGCTTTCTTATACAGCCCATTTTAAGATATATTTTATGATAAAATCAGAAATCTTCCCATACGAACTTCACTTCAAACAGCCGGCCGGTACATCACGCGGCGTATATACAACCCGAAAAGTATGGTACATCCGACTCACAGATACAGAAACCGGTAAATCAGGAACAGGCGAGTGTGCCCCGCTTCCCAACCTCAGTTGCGACGACATTCCGGACTATGAAGATGTGCTGCGATGCCATTGCCTCCAAGTAGAAAAAGCAGGCCGGATAGACTATAAGAGTCTGCGACCATATCCATCAATGCTGTTCGGTCTGGAAACAGCTTTTTATCATCTTAACGCCGGCAGCCTTGCTTTCTGGAATACACCGTTCTCACGTGGAGAAGAAGGTATAACCATCAACGGGCTTATATGGATGGGTAGTTTCGACGAGATGTATGCCCGTATCAGGGGAAAGATGAAAGCCGGATTCCGCTGTATAAAGCTGAAAATCGGTGCAATAGATTTCAACAAGGAATTACAGCTGATTGAATTTATACGCAGCCGCTTCGACAAGGAAGATATAGAACTCCGTGTAGATGCCAACGGAGCTTTCAAACCGTCAGAGGCTATGTCCAAACTTGAAGCATTGAGCAAGTTCGACCTTCATTCCATAGAACAGCCCATACGCCAGGGACAATGGGACGAAATGGCAAGATTATGCGCCTCAACTCCTCTGCCCATAGCTCTCGACGAGGAACTTATCGGTGTAAACAAGGAAAGCGAAAAGGTTCGCCTTCTTGAAACTATCCGTCCACAATATATCATTCTGAAACCATCCCTGCATGGCGGAATTGCCGGCTCTGAAGAATGGATAAGGCTGGCAAAGGAAAGAAACATCGGTTACTGGATAACCTCAGCACTGGAATCCAACGTCGGGCTTAATGCCATAGCACAATGGACAGCCACTCAGGAACACACCTTGCCGCAGGGACTCGGAACAGGGCTGCTGTTTACCGACAATATTGAATCTCCGCTGTGTATTAAGGGAGAGAGGTTGTGGTTTGATGCGGAGAAGAATAATACTAATAAAGACCGATTCGCATCAGAATACGGTGAAGCCTCCGTCCCAATTATAGTTCCAGTCTGATTCTCCGTATTCAGAAGTTGAGCCACAGGTGATGAAAATTCTTTAATATATTTTCGTACTTTTGTAGAAACATAAGCATAGTAAATCATGGAGCAAGGAGAAATAATATTATATCAGCCTGACGAAACAATAAAGTTGGAAGTAAGATTGGAGAATGAGACAGTTTGGCTTTCTATTGAAGAAATGTCAAATTTGTTTGGGCGTGATATAAGTGTTATAGGAAAACATATACGAAACATATTCAAAGAAGAAGAGTTAATAAAAGATTCAGTTTGGGCAAAATTTGCCTACACTGCCTCTGATGGTAAGACTTATCAGGTAGATTACTACAACCTTGATGTTATTATATCAGTAGGTTACCGGGTGAAAAGCAAAAGAGGCACACAGTTCCGTCAATGGGCTAATAAAGTTTTGAAAGAATACTTATTGAAAGGATATTCCATCAATCAACGGTTAAATGACATCGAACATAGAATAGATGACAGGTTTTCCAGGATAGAGAAAACCCTTGCCGAACATTCTGAACAGATAGACTTCTTTGTCCGCACCTCATTGCCTCCTGTTGAAGGTATCTTCTTTGACGGACAGATTTTTGATGCGTATAAGTTCGCTACAGATATTATCAAATCTGCCAGAAAATCCCTTCTTCTGATAGACAACTATGTGGACGAATCTGTATTGCTTATGTTGAGCAAACGTAATCATGGTGTGTCTGCCACAGTCTATACACAAAAGATTACGAAACAATTGCAACTTGACCTTGACAAGCATAACAACCAATACCCACCTATTAATATCAGAACCTATAGAAACAGCCATGACCGTTTCCTAATAGTTGACGATAAGGAAGTGTACCATATCGGGGCTTCCATGAAAGATCTGGGCAAAAAAATGTTTGCTTTCTCCCTATTGGACATTCCGGCTGAAGTTATTACTAATCTATTATAAAACTACATGAAGAGTGCCTATGGAAATGATAATGCACCAAAACATCACCATAAACGGAAAGACCTATACTGCAGAAAAAGCATCACTACTTAAAGACCGATTCGCATCAGAATACGGTGAAGACAGCTTCATGGCTTCACTTGGAGGATTCCTTGCCGAATGGTACAACGACAGTCCTCTGCTGAAAGTTCACACTTCCGGTTCTACCGGCACTCCAAAAGAACTGTGGGTAGAGAAAGAAAGGATGATGAACAGCGCACGCCTGACAGTATCATTCTTAGGACTAAAGGCAGGCGACAGTGCTTTGCTGTGTATGCCCCTACCCTATATAGCCGGAAAAATGGTAGTTGTACGAAGCATTATAGCAGGCCTCAACCTTATGGTAGTTACTCCATGCGGACGACCGTTACAGGACATAACGGAAATACCGGACTTCGCAGCTATGATACCGATGCAGGTATTCAACTCCTTGCAGCACCCGGAAGAAAGAAAGAAACTGATGCAAATCCGTCACCTCATAATCGGAGGAGGAACCATAGACAAGAACATGGCAAAGGAGCTGAAATCTTTCCCTAATGCCGTTTGGAGCACATACGGAATGACAGAAACACTGTCGCACATCGCACTCCGCCGACTGAACGGCAGCGATGCCTCGGAATGGTACACACCCTTCTACAATGTCTCCCTCAGCCTTTCAGGCGAAGGAACACTTATCATCTCTGCTCCATCCGTAAATCCTGAAACTTTAATCACAAACGATATAGTAGAATTCAACGACAAAGGACAGTTCCGCATACTCGGACGCAAGGACAATACCATCAACACCGGAGGAGTGAAAGTACAGATAGAACAGGTGGAAGAAAAGCTGAGTCATTACCTGCCTGAAGGTTCGTATATGATAACCTCCGTACCGGATGCAAAATTTGGCGAAAAGATTGTTATGCTTATTTCACGCAAAATGAATACGGACAATGCGATAAACAATCTTCCACCATATTGGCGTCCGAAACATATCATCCTTATTCCGGTACTTCCTCTTACAGGAACAGGAAAGCCTGACAGGGCTAAGGCGAAGACTATTGCTGCGGGAATGATTTGAAATTCCTGTCATTCCCTCAAAAGCCATTTCCACACTGGGATTACCTCTATAATCTTTTCATCATTAGTGATAGTCTGCTCCTCATCACGTGTTATTATGACCAGACGTTTGCATTCAATAAAGTTTGACAATTTAATCAATGCTTTTACTTCACGTTCATACGTTTCCTTATCTGAAATAGTGTAGTTCACCTGTATTGCCATCGCTGCCTCAGGAATGTAGAAATCCACTTCCACACCATCATTATAGAAGAAAACGGCATCCTCTCTACCGTACTTTCTCAACAAACTGATTGCTACAAGATTCTCCAACAAAGCAGCATTGTTATTAATAAGGAAAAGATTCAAAATTCCATTATCAGTAAAATAATATTTGGGATTTGTTTCCTTATCGACTAATTTACCGGCAAAATTTGTAATCTGATTTATCAGCCAGGCATCTTTGGAATATTCTATATAATTAATCAATGTACTTTTCCCCACCTTTACTCCAGTGGAAGTTATGATATTTGCCAAACGGCTGAAAGACAAAGGCTGCATTACGCTTTCTGCAATCTTTTTGAACATCACTTTCAAGGCAAAAGTATTATCTATAGAATGTCTGGCAGCAATGTCGCCTAAATATATTTTCTGATAAACACTTGACAGATAATCACGTTTTGATGCCAAAGAAGAGCCTTCCGGAAAACCGCCAAAGCTGAAATAGTCATTAAACATCCTCAAGACTTCAGCTCGTGTTTCAGTGCCATACAATGTTGTAGGAGATATTTTAACATTATTGGCTGTAAGAAATTCCTCGAACGAATATGGAAACACATCCACAGCAATATATCTTCCACCCAATGTACTTTGTATCTCTTTACTCAACATCTTCGCGTTACTACCCGTTATATATACGCGATATTTTGAGTCGGCCAGACGTCTTGCAAATTTTTCCCAACCATCAATGTTCTGTATCTCGTCAAGAAACAGAATAGGACGTTTACCGTACATTTCCATGTGTATCTCCAACAGTACATTAAGGTCTTGTACCGACATATTTTCGATACGCTCGTCTTCAAAATTCATATACAGAATCTCATCCCAACCTATTCCTGATGCAAGAAGCTGTTGAATACGCTGATAAAGAAGATAAGATTTTCCCGCACGTCGGATACCGACAAATACATAATTGCCAAATTCTTCAATCCGGAAATTACGTGGAATTACTTTATGTCGTGGAATCTCAATCTGATAATCCACCAAAACTGACCTTAATATTTCCTTATCCATACCTTTGTCCTATTAACAAGACAAAAATAGGTATTTTTTGTCTTATATACAAGACAATAATAAGCATTTTTTGTCTTATCCATAAGACAAAAACAATTTTTACCATACAAAGTAACTCAAATTTAATCCATAATGCCGACAGATAATATTTTGTTACTTTTTTTTCAGACTGAAATGTATTCTGTATTCTTTATTTATTATCTTTGTTTCATTACCATAATTATTGTAACAATTAATAAACTTTACCATGGAAGAATTTGCATTTCTGCAACCTTTGCTGCTCACTATCACAGGACTTGTAATAGGAGCATTACTTAAATCTCTATTAAAACACAGTCGTTTCCCTTATACAGTAGGACTGTTCGCCATCGGACTCCTTGTAGGGGTATTAAACCGTTCCGGAGTATTCCATTCGCTTCCACAGATAACCGAGGCAGTAGACAGCGTGGCAAACATCAATCCGGACCTTATCCTATATCTGTTTCTGCCTATATTGATATTCGATGCCGCATATGAGCTGAACATGCACATCTTCAAAAAGACACTGGCTAATGCCACACTGCTTGCCGCACCGGGACTTGTCATCTGCATGATTCTTACAGGAGTGCTCATGGTAGGTATCGGACTGACAATCCCCGGATATGAAAACTGGACATGGGCATTCGCTCTTATGTTCGGAGCATTGATAAGCGCCACTGACCCTGTGGCCGTAGTCGCACTTCTTCATGAACTGAAAACCAGTAAACGATTCTCCACATTGGTTGATGCAGAATCTCTGCTGAATGACGGAACCGGTATCGTATGCTTTATGCTATTCTTCGGAGTATATGCGGCTACAGGAGGTTCGGACAGTTCTCCTATAATGGAATTTATCAAGGTGATAAGCATAAGTACCATACTCGGATATTTCCTTGCACGTCTCGTTATATGGTTTATCACCCGAATAAACTCGGAAGAAATGATACAGAACAGTGTTATCATACTTTCGGCATACGTCACCTTTATAGTGTCGCAGTTCTATCTTGGAGTATCGGGAGTAATAGCTCTCGTAGCATTCGGACTCACAGTGACATACGTTGGTAAACCTCGTCTGAAACCACAGGTAAACAACTTCATGGAACATTTCTGGGAGCTTGCCACTTATATAGCGAACACTCTTATTTTCATCATCGTAGGTATAGTGATTTCCGAAAAAGTCACTTTCTCATGGAGCGCATTCGTAGTGCTTATACTGATATATATCTTCCTCAATCTGTTCCGTTACGCCATGATTTCCATGCTCTATCCGGTGATGAAAAGAATGGGCTACGGACTTACAAAACGTGAATCTGTGATACTCACATGGGGAGGTTTGCGTGGTGCACTTGCCATGACTCTTGCGCTGATGGTTTCGTACACTGAAGCCATACCGGAAGACATCAGAAATCAGATTCTTTTCTTCACAGCCGGAATCGTAACACTTACCCTTTGCATAAATGCCACGACAATGCGCTGGTTGCTGAACAAGATGGGGCTTATCAATGTTCCTTCGGCAAGGGTAGAATTAGAATACAATATCCAGAAACATATCAGAGAAAATTCAGAGATATATCTGGAGAAACTGAAATCGAGAGATCATCTGACCGGAGCTAACTGGAAGAAAGTACAACACTATATGGCTGAAGCTCCTAAAGTTCCAATGGTAGATTCAAAGGAAAAGGATGTTATCTCCGAAATACGTCTGAAAGTTCTCGACCGTGAAAAAGCTACCTGCAAAGCCATCTACGAAGAAGGTATAATCTCGAAAACGGTTTTCCGCCGACTTATGAACTCGCTCGACGAACTGTACGACCACGACGGTAAATACACACTTGACTTCAGAAACTCAATATTCAAATTCTGCGACCGAAGCAATAGCATAAACGCACTCAGAAAAACTCCTATTATAAACAACTGGATAAGTTTCTACTTCCGCGAGCGTATCACTGTGGTATATGATTTGGGACGAGGTTTCATCATTCTTCAGAAAGAAGACCTGAAACTGATAGACGAACTTAAGGCTTCCAATCTTCTGGACGACAGTCAAAAGGCCGTATTAGGTACATTGAAGTCGGAAATTGGAAACAACATCTCGCGCATGGACGTAGTAATAAATACCCTCGCAGATGAATTCCCGAAAGCCTACGGACATGCCCTTACACTGAAGTCTATCCGTATGCTGCTAAGCAATGAAAAGCGTACCGTAAGACAAATGATAAACAACGGAATAATAACAGAGAAAGACGCTGAACCTCTTTTGGAGAACATAGATGAACGTGCAGACGAAGTAAACTCATTCAGTCATACTATCCCGGCATCCATACTTCGCTGGATGTTTTTCGTAAGGAAGAAAAAGGAGTGGAAATAACAGAATTACAGATACAGAGAAGGCTGTTTCTTTCGTGATTTAATTAGCACTTAAGAAACAGCCTTTATTACTACATGTTCTTATTTTTATCTTTTATAAAATCATCCGGACAAACAGCCTTATTAATTCTTTCACCTTTCTCCAAAGTTATCCATGTAGTAAAAGAAGTTCCGTCTTCTGACAATTCTATCACTCTTGCTCCATTCGACAAATGGTTATACACGGTATTTCCACCACTATATCTTCCATAAGCCAACAATATATTATTCCAATACACTGCATAATCATTATCATGGTCGTGTCCCACGAATATACCCTTTATATCGCCCATTTCCTTCATTGCAGCAAACATTCCGGAATTCAATTTAGGAGCACAGATTTGTTCCATACGTGTACCTATCATTACTGCATTCTGATCTTCTACTGCATAAGAATATTCAGGAAGCGGTATATGGAAAAAGGCAAATGACTGAACCGGATTTCCTCCATTGGCAGATGTAAACTTTTTACTGTTATCACGATACCACGCAATCTGGTCAAAATTTATAAAACCATATCCTTCTATATTCTTAATCGTGGAATATGTATTGGAATCCATACAATATAATATGGCTGCATCCTTTGTATTATCGTTCGACCTAACTGTCAATATGTAATTAGAGGAACCGTAAACACCTTCGGCCGTAGTCGTAAGGTTATACTCAAACGAAGATGCTATATCAAACAACTGTTTGCGAGTCATCCCTTGTTCATCATCGTGATTTCCAAAAGTTATTCCAAAAGGGATTTTAAAATCTGAAACAAGTCCAAGTACTTCACGAAATCCCTCTTCTGCCGGTTTTCCATATATTATATCACCGGTAATTATCACCAAATCAGGTTTTTCCACATTCAGAACTTCCTTAATTCTCTGTAAGGCCACCTTTGAACGTGAGTCACTATAAATATTATGAACATCAGTAAACTGCACAATCTTGAACTTTCCTTCCTGATTGAATTTTAAAACATTTTGCGCCTCAATACCGAAAGTGCAGCATAAAAGGCATAGCACAACACACACAAATCTCATAATTCTACTTGTTATTGTATAATAATTATATTCTATAAAAACACGTCTGTAAATCAATAAATCTTATTTGATGTTATAAATTTAAGGCTAACTAAATAAAAAAACATTATTAGAAACAAATTTAAATTAGTTTATCCCATGATTTTACAAAATAAGTAATTTAAATTTTACAATACAATAACAGAAGTTGAATATTATGGGAGATTAGAAATTCTTAGCAACAACATTATTCAATAATAAAAAAGAAAATCTCCGTTGTACCAGGATGGTTAGGATACAACGGAGATTATATGCCATATTTAATATAATTATTCAGTTGGAGCAGGAAGTAGGAGTATTTTTGTAATAGTCATATTCTGTCCATTAAAAGAAGACCACTTTGAACTACTTCCTTCATCTGGTTTAAGAGCATCAAGATGTTCTTGCGTTACTATAATATCAACATATCCCAAATCATCATTAACATCAGTACATCCTACTGCTATTTGTAATTGTGCCCCTTCAGTTTTATCTTTATAATAACATCTAAATATGCTTCCAAGAGTTGTTTTATTATAGTTCTCAGAAGTATACTCAAGACTTGCAGATGCCCCCCATCCAGACAATAATACATGTTCACCTTCCCAAATCACAATAGGAACAATTGGTGTAATAGTATTTACGCTATAAACAGATACAGACTTCAAAGTAATATCAACATCAGAAGATATATTTATTCCTGTAGTAAACTCTCCTACTGCAAATATCACTTTTCCTTCTTTCATATTTTCCGGTAAAGTAAATGCCTTTGAACCCTTTGAAGATGATGATACGGTAAGTGTTGCTGCTGCAGAAGCATCAGTTCTTGAATATTCTATACAATAAGCATCTGTATCAAGCAATGTACCACTAAAGTTCTCATCAGAAACAGTTATAGGCAAATTTGTAGTCAATGTTTGATCTTCAATTAAAACATACTTTGTTTTGGAAGTAGTAATATCAACATCTGGAGCAACGACCCAACCTTCTGACTTACCTTCATCTGTCCAATCATCTATATCTGGAACTAACCCAGGCTGCTCTACTGAAGGATCTTTAGAATAAAGAACTACAGGAAATGTATATCTTTTTGAAGAATCAAAAGAAATGTTGTCAATAGGACATCTGTAAATTTTATTGTCAGAAGTCTTTACTAATATTATGCGTCCTTCACGTGCTTCGTCAGGCAAAACTATAGCCTCGTATTGTCCATTGGTTTTATTAACAAATTGCAGAGAAGAATTATATTCTGCTGCTTCCTTAGCTGTCACTGTTCCATCAGACATATTCAACACACCTTCCTTGCATTGCTTGTCAATACTTACAGTAGCATCATTCAAAGGATTACCGTTCTCATCTTTTATGTTTAAAACTATTTTAGATAGTTTATGCTTGAATGTCAAATCAACATTATTTGTACCAGCCTCTACCAAAGGAGATGAAGCATACATAATATCGTTATCAGACAAATTATCTCCCAAAGTAAATGAATAGTTTCCATCAGTCACATTTTCATTATATGGATAAACAGACATGAAATTCACTAAAGTAACATCTCCACCAGGATAAGTAATCGGAGTATCGGATGTAAAGCCATCAATAGTTTCTTCAGAATTAGTATATTTTACATTTGTATTTAAATACGATGTAGCATCGTCTGCATTCTGCATATAAACTCCTATTTCGTCTCCTACCTCCCAGTTATTATCTATTGCACGACTTTTAATTATTGAAGAAGTAAAACTTACAGTTGTTCCGGCTGTATTATTTATAATATCTGTCACTTCATTTTTACATCCTGTTATGGCAAGCCCTACGGCTAAACATAATAATAATGTCTTTTTCATAATCTATATATTTTGAAAGTTAATAATATTTTTAATTTCTCCATTTCACGTAATCGGTATTAGCTGCATCATTCCACCATGCCTCAGTGGCTTGCTCTTCCCAATTGTCTATACTGCTTGGATACCACGGCATAAACCAAGCCCATTTTGCTCCGGTCTCCCAAATATCAGAAATATTTGAAATTCTACCGCATTCCGTTAAAGCAATCATCATGTTAGGATATTTTTCTGCCAGATTATAAAACTCGTTTACAAACTCATCTACATCGCTGACATCGTACAAATCACGTCCGATAATATCAACATAATCGTTTCCAGGGAACCATTCTTCGTCATTACCTTTTGAATCGGAAGTCCATACCCAAATCAAGTTATTCAATTCGCGCTCTTCTATCAAATATTTATACATCATCTGCCACAATTGTTTATATACTTCAGGACCTCCTGCTGCCCACCAAAACCATCCACCTGATGCTTCGTGTAACGGTCGCCATATAACAGGAATACCGGCATCAGATATTGGTTTCATATAATCTGCAAGTTTTTTCAAATCATCATAGAAAAATTTCTGCTGCCATGAATTTTCTTCAAGTACCTTAGATGGATCAAAAGTTGTAGATGAACTGCCTGCACCTGGAACATAAAAACCTAAAGTATAATCAATCATATCAATACTTGTAACTGTACAGTTTTTTCCGTTTAGCACAAATTCGTTTCCTATTAAAGTTTTTATTTCATCGTTTAACTCTAATACATATTCTGTCATATCGGAAGATATCATAACAGATGATATATCACCTCCTCCATCTCCATTATCTTTCTTTTGAATAAGTATCTGCGCATCATCCTTAACGTCAGAAATAGAAAACTTTATTTTTGTAAAATTATTTACATCATTACCATTTAAACTAACCTCACGACTATTCCAATTTTCCAAATCATGCTGTCCATAAAACAAATTTACAGCATCATGTAAAGGTTCTTTATCAGGTACATTCCAATGCCACATTGCAGATACTATACCACCTGCATGATACCAGTCAGTTACAGGAGTTATATCACTATAATCAATCCATTTTGCAGGTGAACTGCTCAAATGACCATAATCGAAACCATTCAAGAGAGGGGTCTTGCCTATTTTCTGTCCTACAAATTCTGCATACTCACTGTTCCAGCTATGATATTGGGATTTCTGTACCTGATCTATAGCCATAGCACCGGAAATTATGTTTTTGCCATAATTTCTTACCAATTCTGTATATAACCTTTTGGTTTCAGGTGAAGCATTTTCATTACACAAATTTGTTTTGATTAATTGAAATGGAGCAGTTTTTTTCAGTTTTACTGTAAAGCTAAAACGAGCAGCATAAGCCTCTGTTCCATCAGCAGCAGATAAGATTACTCCTTTTGGTATATAAATTTCATAGTTAGTCTTATCATTGCATTTATCAAGTTCAATATATAAAATATTGTTTGCACAATAAACATCAACTATTTCAAGTTCACCTCTGAAAACTTGAATCTTTTCCAAAGGATTATCTTCTGTCAATTTTATTTTTTGGTCATAAACAAGTTCTATAGTCAACGAACCATCTTGTGCTATCACATTTGTGGCACCATCTTCTGGAGTAACAGTTGTCATACGCGGCACAGATGTTACTGTTATTTCTCCAGCCTCATCATTGCATGACGTAATAGCCAATGAAACAAATGCCAGCAATATGGTATAAATAAATTTTCTCATAACAATGTTGTTTTAGTGTGTCATAATATAGTATAAATTCTTTCAAGGAAGTTTCTTCTCTATTCTGAAGTTTGCAAAACCATGATCCACAGTCCAATTAGAATTTGGATGAATAACCAACTCAAAATTAGTCTCACCTTCTGTTAATGGTTGAGTTTTAGTAGCCACAGACACTAAATCAAGAGAAACAGTACACCATTTGCCATATGTCCCGAAACTTGTTACAGACGAAGGATTCCATGCATATGAATTATCCCCATTGGTGTTAAATACAAATCTATATCCTGCATCTCCAGAATTATAGAATGGAGTATTTTCTGCAGAAAATACATCAAACTTAAGAAGATAATCATTCGGAGAAGCCGCAACTTGAGACGAAATATTGATTTTACTTTTTATTATATCAACCCATCCCCATGCAGAAAAATCTCCTCTCAAATTTATATAATAATCAGGTTCACCATCTTCAACATTACCTTCTACATACGATACTTTTTCCGGATATGAATAATTTTTTACAAAATCCTTATTCCAAACCAATCCATCTGTATTCATATATGAAATCTGTCTATGAACATTACCATTAACTCCTTCATAGTTTATATCTATTACAGAATTTGGTTGAGCATCTTCAGGAATTACAACAGAAAGATATCCTTCAGAAATTGAATCCACTTTCAAATCCTGTCCGTTCATTTTTATTGTAGATGTTTCTGTTTCACCACCAAATCCATACAAATCAAAATAGTCACCTACCATCTGAACTGTATCTCCAGGCTGACAGAACTCATAATACAGTCCATCTACTTTTACCTCTGGAATATTAACAGTAAAATCGAATGTTGTTGTACCAAACTCTGTTTCATATGTAATCTTGTTAGTCACATTTTCCGGTATCTGACGAGGAACAGGCATAAAAGCCTTTTCTCTTGTTGCATAAACCTCTGACAACTTTACTTCCACATCATTGAACATGATTTTTTTGACTTGTGCAAGATTATTACCTGTAATAATAATCATCTGCTCAAAAACCGCATTATCCAATGGAGTTGTGCATTCCGTATCTTCAGAATCATAAATAGCATTGATAACAGGAATTCCTGTAGATGTCATACCATCGTCATAGTTATCATCGTATGTCACTATGTCGTTACATGATGCCATGGCTAATGAAACCATAAACAACATGTACATATATTTGTTTTTTATCTTATCCATAACTTTTATATATTTATTAATTAACTCCATCCAGGATTATTACTGTCAATAGACTCATTAGTCGACACTTCTGAAGTCGGTAACGGGAACAGCAAATGCCTTTCGTCACGCCTTTTATTTATTCCTGCCTCATCATAAGCAGCTGTTGTACCATCATTATTTGTACCGGTTATGGAATTCATCACATCAACATATATTCCCCATCTGATAAGATCCCACCTGCGGTCTCCCTCAAGAGTAAGCTCCTTAGCCCTTTCTTCCAATATTTTTGAACGCAAATCATTTTTGTTACTGAAAGAATATGTTTTGGCGTTAGATCTTACTCGAATCTCGTTTAAAGCACCAACAGATTCATTATACTCATCCAGTTCGCATTTTGCTTCCGCATAAATCAAATAAACATCAGCCATTCTCAGGAAAGGATAATAAGCATCAGAATATTTCTGAGTCAGATCTGTTACATCAGAATATTTATTAGTAAAAGCCAAACACTCACTTGACACGTTATAATAATAGTTTCGTCCGTCATTAAAAGGAGCAACAGGGTCAGCTACTTTATTGCCGTTTTCATCATATCCAGTAGCCTGAAGTTTCAATTCTTGTGGATAATAAAAACCACCCTTATTATTTTCATTCTCATCTTGGTATGAAAGGATAAAACGATGTTTTACGCCATCTACTATTCTATAATCATCATCATCAAAAAGGCAATACCAATGATATCTGTTTCCTATATATAATCCATTCTGAACGACTCCATTACCATTATCAATACCATTATACCATTCAAGGACACCAGAGCTATAGACCTCATCACCACTTCTGGTTCTCAAGGTAAAAAGATGTTCCTGACCATTACCTATTTTATCATATCCTGATTTTGTCCACAAATCATCATAATCCAATAATCCGTACTGCCCATAATCGTGTTCTGAAGAATGATTTATCAAATAACCTGCCCATTTTGCAGCTTCCTGATAACAGTGAGTATAATCAAAGACTTCATAACCCGAAACTACCTTTTTAGTGAAAGTAAGAGGAATAGGCTTAACTAATTTCTTTGTATCATTTTCAAACTTATATGATGGCCCTGACATTACAGTAAGTTCTGCACCAGCAGGCATTGATGCCGCTGCCATTGTAGCATAAATCTTTGCAAGGAGTGCAACTGCTGTTCCGGCACAGACATGTCCAACCTGAAACGAAGGATCTGTATTCTTATACAATCTTGGAATAGCCTCAACTTCCAGCAAACGTACAATTTCATCATATGCTTCTTTTATGCTTCTTCTCGGTTGATTGTATGAAGCTCCTTCATCTATAGATTTATCAAACAGAGGAATCTCACCATATGCACGTACTAAAAGGAAATATGCAAACGCTTTGTTGAAATAGACTTCTCCAAGACCATTTTCTTTTACAGCCTCATCAGCACCTGTTATCTTATTAATTCTTTCAATAGCCACATTTGCTCTATTTATCAAATTGTAACATCCGTTCCATAAAGTATTCGGAACTTCATCACCCTGAAAGTTACCGGCACCCAAATTAGAAAATGCCCAATCAGGACCTGAAACATAGTCACAATCCATATCAAGCAATCTTGGAAAATTTCCCCAACGTGCCATATCGTCAAGCCATTTGCTGTAAACACCGGTTACCCAAAGATTTACCGCATCATCATCGTTACCAACATCATCTATACCAACGTATGAGTAAGGATCTTCTTTTAGGAAATTATTACAAGACGACATTGACAATGCCCCTGCAATACCTAATGAGATAATAAATATATTAAAGGTTTTCATAAATAATCTGTTTTATGGTTATCAAAAACTTACTTTTACTCCCATAGAGAATGTACGGCTGCTTGGATATGAATATATATCAACACCTCTACGTGAAGCATCTGAGCCGAATGCATTTACTTCAGGATCATACCAGCTATATCCTGTTATTGTAAACAAATTGCTTGCACTTGCATATATATCTATAGTATTAATACCCTTGAATTTCGGCTTTAATTTATATCCTATATTTACTGTCTTAAGCTTAAGGTAAGAACCGTCTTCCACATATCTGTCCGAAATCAACCATGTACGATTATATCCGGCTGTTGCTTTTGGCCATTTGGCATTTGATGCATTTTCCGCTGTCCATCTTGTATTGTATGCCTCAGTGGTGATATTTCCGGCATTACCCATTTTAATATCCATCAGGTTTCCATTGAAAATGTCATTACCCTGACTTCCCTGCAGGAAGAAACTGAATGTAAGGTTTTTCCACTCAAAATTATTTGTAATGCCATATACAAAATCCGGATTTGTATCACCTATTATTACACGGTCAGAAGCCGTTATTGCAGGGTTATCATCAAAATTCCTATATTTGATTTCACCTATCATTGCGCTTCCTTTTGCACGCACCTGTGGATCTGGAGAAGCCATTACCTCAGCCAAATTATCGTAGAATCCATCTTCAACATATCCATATATTGTACCGATAGGGCATCCGTTACGCTGTAAGAAGACCTCATCTGCCGCATTCCACAATTTAGTTGCGTATTGGTCAGAATCCAAACCGCCAATTTTGTTACGGTTAAACGAAATATTGGCATCCATGCTCCATTTTAAAGGTGTATCTTGCAATATATGGAAGTTACCAGTCAATTCTAATCCTTCGTTGGTTACATATCCGCTATTGATTAACATTGTACCAAAACCTGTACTGTTAGGAATCTTTACATCCTGCAACAAGTCGCGTGTCTTTTTGTAGTAATAATCCACAGTAAAGTTTATCCTGTTATTCAAAAATCCCAGATCCAAACCCACATTATACTGTGAAGTTGTTTCCCAACGCAAATCCTGAGCGACAGGACCTCTCCAGTCAACTTGCGCAAATCCACTGCTCAAGGCCCCAGAGAATGGATAATTAGCAATATTCAGAATAGACATTGTCCTATAACTTCCAATACCCTGATTACCGGTTTCACCATAGCTCAACCTTAATTTCATATTGCTGAATATACCTAAATTCTTAATAAACTTCTCCTCTGAAATTCTCCACGCAAAAGCTCCAGACAAGAAATCCGCCCATTTATTCTCAGCTGTAAACTTGCTGGAACCATCCGCACGATAGGACGCGGTAAAGATATATTTGTCCATCAATGTATAGTTTACTCTTGCCAAGAAAGAAGCCAACGCCGCATCACCCCTATCAGATACCAATTTACCCGGGTTCTTTCCTAAACTCATGTCATAATCAAGTGTCAAATCACTTGGAAATCCTGTTGCGGACATTGACTTACTTCCCCAACTTGATTTTTCGGCAGTAAAACCTGCAACAGCATTAACCGAATGTATTCCTCCAAATGTCTTAGTAAAAGTAAGCAATGATTCTGCAGTTATTCCACTCCACCAGTTAACCGACTGTCCGGCTCTACCATCGATGTTACTCGTAGAAGCACCTTCTTGAGTTTCTCTACCATAATAGGTGCCACGATCATTATTTGTATAACTAATACCTAAATTTTGTCTGAATTTCAAGAAAGGGAATAAAGTCACTTCCAAATATGAAGAATTGAAAACATTTATAGATTTCAACTGGTCTTTAGTTGAATTGATATATGCCAACGGATTTGATGCCAACCAGCTAAGTTCACCTGTTTCCGCTTCATTATTATTAGGGTCATATGTAGTTGGGAATATCAACGCTGAACGGATTACACCATAGTCGGAAGCATTAGTTTTTGAGAAGTCTGTCAACGTATGCGTGAAACTTGTATTCATACCCATTTCCAACCATTTCGTAATCTTTCTTCCGATATTGGCGCGAAGAGAGTAACGGGTAAATCCTGAATTCTTAATAATACCTGTCTGATCAAGATAGTTTCCGGAAAAAGAGTGCCAACCTTTATCAGAACCACCTGAAACACTTATATTATATTCCTGTGAGAATCCCGTCTGGAATATAAGATCTTGCCAATCTGCTACTCCAACCCATGTAGTATTTCCAAACTCGTCAATTCTATTTCCAGGATTTAAGAAATCCTCCGGTGACGGTTTATACTCACCTGATAACGAGTTCATAGTACCGTCAGCTTTTAAAGCATATTCCCACTTGCCTGGATAAGGCAATGTGCCTATAGGCTTACTATTATATTTATAGTCATTCAATTGTTGTTCATTCTGATAAAGAGCATAAGTATATGCATCAAGGACATCTATTTTTCTTGCTACTCTAGACATTGTAAAGTTCGCAGAAAATTCCACCTGCTCATGTCCTGCCTGTCCACGTTTGGTTGTTATTATAACAACCCCGTTTGCTCCTCGTGAACCATATATTGCAGTAGCAGAAGCATCCTTCAACACCTCTATAGATTCAATATCATGAGGATTTATAAATGACAATGGATTCGAGCTTTGATTACTGTTTGAATTGGCATCACTCGAAGGAGTTGACCCTGCATCGAACGGAACACCATCAACTATATATAGAGGCTGCGAACTTGTTGAAAATGAGTTTGTACCACGGATTTGGATACTTACACCTCCACCAGGAGCACCATCACTCTGATTTACCTGCACACCAGCCACTTTTCCAGCCAAGCCCTTGGTGAAATCAGTCGGACTGCCTTTCATCAGGTCATCACTTTTTATCTGTGATACAGCACCGGACAAGTCACGTTTTTTCATAGTACCATATCCTACTACAACAACTTCATCCAATACCTCCGTATCTTCTTTCATCACGATATTGAAAGTTGTATTGTTTCCTACTTTTATCTCTTGGGTAGCAAAACCTATAAAAGACACTTCAATCACCGCACCTGGAGAAACATTCAGAGAGAAATTTCCATCCAGATCTGTTATTACACCATTTGTAGTACCTTTTTCCACTACATTGGCTCCTATTACAGACATTCCGGATGAATCCAATACCTGACCACTAATCTGCTTCTTGTTCTGTTGGACAATTTCAAGATTAGAATCATAAGCCAATGCGTCAGGAATATTCCAGAAAATCAGTGTTGAACAAGCACACAGCTGTAACACTCTTTTTTTAACTTTGAAATTCATAACGTGTTTTTTGTATTATTATTAATTAATTCAATGGTAACAAATAAATAGACATATCTGCTTTATCTTACTGTTGCAAAGTTACATACAACCAGCATCATATAATGATACTTTTATATCCATATATAATACTCTTGTAATATGTATTAAGAAAAGCGTTCAATTATCTCCAAACACATACGGGCATTGTGATAAGGACATTTCCAAAATCCCGCTTTGTCATCATTCTTATTTATTGTTCCATCGTTTGATATACTCCAGTACCATTCCCCGTTTACTTTATCTATGAGTTTGTCCTTAATAAATTTCCAACAGTCCGAAGCCGTTTCAAGAGCCTTACTATCAGCATAATGCTGATATAAATTGACATGTCCTACTACATTCTCAGCTTGTACCCACCAGTGAAGTTCCCTGTCTGTGATATCCTTGTCAATAAATCTCTCGTATATCATACTGCCGTCATCGTTCAACCCTTCATCTGCCGCCTTTGCTATTTTCGGAACTATAGCCTCAACTTCTCCAAGGAGAGAATTATCACCAAGTACAATCGCAGCCTCATGTATCAGCCACGATGCTTCAATGTCATGCCCGTAAGACATGATATGATACTTATTTATCCAATTATCATCAAAAAACAGATTGAGATGATTTGTGTCCTTATCCAATATCCTGTACAGAAAAACATCTATCAAATGTGCCAACTGCTTTTTCAGCAATTCGTTTTTCCAGACCCTATAAAGATTTGTATATGCTTCAAGTACATGCAAATGGGTATTCATGGTCTTGCTTTCATTCTCGTCCTTCTCGCTCAGACGCATATCCTCAATAGGTTTCCAATCACGTGTAAATGCCTCAAAATATCCTCCCCTTACAGAATCGAAACTGTATCTTTCAATAACATCAAATAATTTTACCGCATATTCCAACGCCTCTTTGTCGCCGGTAGCCCTTACATATTCACTCAAGCCATATATGGCAAACCCTATGGCGTATATCTGCTTTTTTGTGTCTGTGGGGTTTCCCTTGAAATCAAGTTCCCAGTAAATGCCTCCGAACTGTTTGTCATAGAATTTACCGATAAGATAATCTTTAGCTCTTGAAGCTATTTCCAGATACGACTCTTTCTTCAATATCCTATATGCCGAAGAAAATGTCCATAATATACGAGCGTTCAATATCGCACCTTTTGACGCCTCCGGGCATAAAACATCCTCACCGGTTATTTGTCCGTAAAATCCTCCGTTCTCATTGTCAACCATCCTGGTCATCCAGAACGGAAGTATGTCATTTTCCAGTTCCTTACGCACTTCATCTACAAGTGACACTACTATATCTTTCATTTCTTATTTTCACGTTTTAAATTCAATTCACTAATAATTACCTTTACCTTGTTTTCTCCCAAAGGATAAAAACATACAAACAACACCGAAACCAAAGCCGCTATCGCAGGAAGAATACTCAAAAACATTTTTATTCCATTTATTGTTTCAGGACTTTGAGCCGCATTCGCCTGAAATCCGAAGAAAGAAAGCAACCAACCTGTAACGGCTGTTCCTATAGCCCATCCGAATTTCTGACTCATTGATGAGGCACTAAATATCAAGCCTGTAGCTCTGTTTCCTGTCTTATATTCTGAATAATCGGCACAGTCGGCATACATAGACCACAGCAATGGGAAAATACTTCCGGCGCAGATACTTATAACACACTGGAAAACAAATATCAATACCAAATCCTCAGGTTTGAACCAATAGAAGATAATACTAAGAACAGCAGCCAATGACATGGAAATAGCAAAGGTCTGCTTTTTACCGATAACGTTACTTACAGGAGCCGCCAGAACTACACCTATTATATTAGCCATCTGTCCTATAGAAAGGAATAATCCGCTTAAAACGAATGATACTCCAAATAATGTTATCGAACGGAATTCTTCTTCAACAATATAATACTTGAAATAATAAACAGCCGCACCGTCTCTTATTGAGTTAAACACAAGTGCAAATACTCCGGCTACAAACAATATCCACCACGGACGGTTATGAAACAGGTCTTTGATGTCACTTTTCAATGATGATTTGTTTTCATTGATAGGTTTGACACGCTCCTTAGTCAGATAGAAACAACCCAGAAATAGCAATACGCACATAACAGCTATCACAGAAACAGCCATAGTCCACGCTTGCTGCTGTTGCGACACGTCACCGGCATCACTACAGAAAGCATTCACCATAGGCATGAAAAGCAACAAAGCTATAAAACTGCCTATATAAGCGAACATCATGCGGAAAGTTGACAATGTATTTCTTTCCTTAGAATCATGACTTATCACCCCCAAAAGTGATGCATACGGAACATTTATACCGGAATAAACCATCATCATAAGGGAATAAGTGATATATGCATATACCAGTTTGCCTGTATTTCCGAAAGGAGGGGTATAAAAAGTAAGCACTCCTATGAGTCCGAACGGAACAGCAAGAAACAAAAGGTATGGTCTGAACTTACCCCAACGGCTTGATGTCCTGTCTGCAACGACTCCCACTATGGGGTCAAAAACAGAATCCCAAATTCGTGTAACAAGAAACATAGTACCAACGATAGCAGCCGGCAAGCCGAAAACGTCGGTATAAAAAATCATCAGATATGCTCCAAAAAGTTTCCAAAACATGGATGAAGCCATATCGCCAAAACCATATCCTATTTTTTCCTTGAGTTTTATCATAGCAGTGCTTTCTAAATTAAATTATCACTTGTTCATCAATTTCAAATTCTTGTCAATAAGTTTTTTCAGTGTCTCGACAGAAGCTGTCGTTGTAAGTCCATCCTGAGGTGTGTTCATACAGTAATCAACCAATTTATCAATCGTAGATACAGCCACATGCATACGTGTGTCTGATGACGCATAATATATGAAAACTTTTCCATCCTCATCGGCTATCCAACCATTAGAGAACAGTACATTTGAAACGTCGCCGATACGTTCCTCTCCTTCCGGTGCCATGAAATATCCTGCCGGAGAAGCTATAAGTTTGGTTGGATCTTCCAATGAAGTCATATACATGTACAAAACATATCTCAAACCTGCTGCACAACCTCTTACACCATGTGCCAGATGTAGCCATCCTTTTGAAGTCTTTATAGGATGAGGTCCCTCACCATTCTTCACTTCTTTTATAGTATGGTAGTAACGGCTGTCAATAATCTTTTCTTCCTTAACCTCGGAATTTGTAATATCGTCAACCAACGCCCAGCCTATTCCACCGCCACTTCCGGCATCAATAAATCCGTCCTGCGGACGAGTGTAGAACGCATATTTTCCATCCACAAATTCAGGATGAAGCACTACATTTCTCTGCTGGCTCTTCGACTTAAGGTCCGGCAGTCGTTCCCAAGTTTTCAAGTCTTTGGTACGAGCTATTGCCGCGGTAGCGGTAGCTGATGACAAATCACCTGCCGGAGCATTGTCATCATGTCTTTCCGCACAGAATATTCCGTATATCCATCCGTCTTCATGTGCCGTAAGTCGCATGTCGTATATATTTGTGGCAGGAATCACATCATCAGGCATCGTAACCGGATAATCCCAAAATCTGAAATTATCAACTCCATTAGGACTTTCAGCCACAGCAAAGAACGATTTCCTGTCCGCTCCCTCAACCCTTACAACAAGCAGGTATTTTCCATTCCACTTGATTGCTCCAGAGTTCATCGTGGCATTCATTCCGATGCGTTCCATCAAATAAGGGTTAGTTTCCTCATTCAAGTCATAACGCCAAAAAACCGGAGTATGCGCAGCTGTCAATACAGGATTCTTATAACGTTTATAAACTCCGTTACCTTCTTCAATAGGTTCGTTTTTACGAGTAATCAACTCTTCGTGACGAGCAAATAAATCGTTTAATTTCTGTTCAAACTGTTTCATTGCATTAATGTATTTAATTATTTAATATTATTCATATCCTTTGAAAACAAAGTACGAGGACTGTCATAAAATTTTACAAAATCTTTTTCAGAAACTTGTCCCGGATAAGGTGCGTAATAATGGTTTTCCCTCTCTCGTGCATTACGCCATACCAAGACATAGCTTACCGGATACTTTTCAACGATAGGAAGCAGTGTTTCCGTCCACCACAAAGAATCCGGAATAGCCTCATAGCCGGTTTCAGTTACAGCCATAACCTTATCGTGTGCCTTAGATACCTGAGTCATTATGTCCAATGATTTTTCCATGTCGTTCACATAATTATCTTTATCAAACTGATAGATGTCTACTCCAATCAGGTCTATAATGTCATCTCCCGGATATCTTTCAAGATACGCTGTAGAATCCTTCGGTTCAGAGCCTGGAGAATATGCATATAGCAATTGTGTAACACCTTTTTCCTGAAGTCTATCATATGTCATTCTCCACAATGCTTTATACTCCTCTGTAGAACATAAGTTCTGTCCCCACCAGAACCAGCTTCCGGTATGTTCATGCCATGGACGGAAAATCACTGGGATTTTTGTTCCATCCTCTAATGTTATGGAATTCATATATTCCGCAAGCTTGTCAAGCCATCCTATGAACTTTGCGTGATTGTTTCCTCCTGGCAATACTGATTTAACCACTGTAGAATCGCTTACATCCCATGAATCTTTCCTTGTCGAAGGATTATCAACATGCCAGCTAAAAGATGACATTCCGCCACGATTATATTGTTCTATCACTTCCTTGCGGATTCTGTCCAAGGAAACATTATCCAAAGTTTTGTCACCATTGATTTCCATTCTTCCCAAATCGAATGACATAACTGCCGGATAATCGCCGCACACACTTTTTACATCACTACGTTCTTCATCACCATCCCATCCTATTCCATATACAGGGTCATCATGATGGCCGAACATGAATCCGTATACCGGAATTTTTTTAAGTTTAACCAACATCTGTTCTGCCTCAAGAGTCTTAACAGGTTTTACTTTTTCTTCTGAAAATTGGCATGAACTTCCAAAAAGAGAAAAAACGATAATTGCAGAAATAAGTTTCCTCATACTATTAGAGATTAAATTTAATATTAATAATGTGTTACTTTAATTCGTAAAGACTCAATCTTTACAAGTGCAAAATTAATCGGCTTTGAATAAAAAGTATGATACTATTTTATCCAAAGTCGATTAATTGTTTAAAGCCATAAATATTATTACAGTCTGTTCCCAAAAAAAACGATTACTGCATCATCATATCACTATACGTCTGTTATTATAATCATCCCTGAACTCTTTCGGTGTACATTTTCGTTTTTTCTTAAATAAACGATTGAAATTAGACAAGTTATTAAAACCACATGAATAACACACTTCAGATATAGACATTGTAGAATCTACCAAAAGTCGTGCTGCATATCCTAAACGCACATCTATAATATAATCTGAAAGGCTCTTGCCTGTCCTCAATTTAAAGAAACGACTGAATGATACATTCGCCATACCAACCATATTGGCAAGTTGCGACAAATGAATTTCATCCTGATAATGCTCTGCTATATATTTTTGTACACGCAGAATCCTTCTACTGTCTGATTGCACCTCAATTTGTGCAAATGAAGAGCTGGACAATTCCTTAGCATCATCCATAAATAAAGAAAGTTCATATAATAATGTCATAAATTTAATAACAGCATAAAAGCCCTTTTCTTTTGACAATTCCGATATTAAATTATAAACTTTCAGTATTGCAGGCATTGGAAAACATAGACCGTTTCTTGCCTTGCTCAACATTTTTTCAACACGCTCAAACTGATTCTTGTTTATCAATCCGCTTAAAAAAGCAGGTGAGAACTGAACGGTTATTTCATGTATATTATCAGACTTACATTCCCCTTGTTCCCACACATGTTCCAAATCAGGACTGGTTATAAGTACCATATCATATTCTCCAACACACTCTTTTGAATCTCCTACAATCCTGCACAGCCCTGAACCATGCTCTATAAAATTCAATTCATACTCCTTATGACAATGTATAGGATATGTAAACTCTGTTTTATATCTGTCAGCTATGTAGAAACAATCTTTATCCGAAAGCGGAGTTATTTCCCTTATAATATTGTTTTCCTTCTTATTATCCATAATGAACCTTATTAAAAATATTACGCTGATACACAAATTTATAATTTATTTTCCTTTATACCAATATATGATAAATAAATATCATACAATAATACCAAAAACTTATACTTTTGCAGTAAAATAATCTAAAACATAAAAAACATGAACATCTTTAAACTAACCAATGTTTCCACTGCATTCTTTTTACTGTTATGCAGTAATGCAAACGCACAGTTCTACAACCTGTCAACACCTGGTACCAGTCTTGTAATAGAAGCTCCCCAAAACGGTGAAGCCAAACTTATATATTACGGTACAAAACTATCAGAAAACGAACTGAACGAAATAAAAAGCTCAGGTTTTAATTCATTCTCCGCATATCCTGTGTATGGAATGAATTGTCAAAGTGAAACAGCCCTTGCTGTAAAACATTATGACGGAAACATGTCATTGCAAATGGAAGTCATCAATGTCGAAAAAACAAACAATGAAGACTATGTCCAGACAACACTTACCCTGAAAGATAAAATTTATCCACTTTATGTAAATATTAATTACAAAGCATACAATAAAGTGGACATGATAGAAACATGGAGCGAAATTACGAACAAAGAAAAAGGAACAGTGACATTAAACCAATTCTCCTCAGGCTATATGCCGATAAGAAGGGGTAATGTATGGCTATCATCTCTCTATGGTTCATGGGCTAACGAAGGCCGCCTATGCCAGGAAGAACTGACACCAGGAATGAAAATAATAAAGAATAAAGACGGTGTACGCAATTCGCATACCGCACATGCGGAAGTTATGTTCTCTCTTGACGGAAAGCCGCAGGAAAACAATGGAAGGACCATAGGTGCAGCTCTTTGCTATGGAGGAAACTATAAACTTAGAATTGATACCGACGACAGTGAATATCATCATTTCTTTGCCGGAATAAACGAAGAAAATTCAGCATACAATTTAAAGAAAAATGAAACATTCACAACACCGGTACTTGCATTTACATACAGCGAAGAAGGATTAAGCGGTGCAAGCAGAAATTTCCATAAATGGGGACGTGAATATAAACTTGCCAATGGTAACAAAGAAAGAAAAATCTTATTAAACAGCTGGGAAGGTGTATATTTCGACATAAATCAACAAGGAATGGAACAGATGATAAATGACATATCATCCATGGGAGGTGAACTGTTCGTAATGGACGACGGATGGTTCGGAAACAAATATCAACGTAACACAGACAATTCATCACTGGGCGACTGGACTGTCGATAAAAAGAAATTGCCGCAAGGAATAGAAGGTCTGATCAAGGCATCAAAAAAGAACAACATCGATTTTGGAATATGGATTGAACCTGAAATGACAAACACTAAAAGCGAATTGTACGAGAAACATCCTGAATGGATTATTAAATCTCCCAAAAGGGAAGCTACAACAGGACGCGGTGGAACACAATTAGTACTGGATATGGGAAATCCTGAAGTACAAGATTTTGTATATGAAATTGTTGACAAATTAATGACTGAAAATCCGGAAATAGACTATATAAAATGGGATGCAAACATGGGTATAATAAATCATGGTTCTAACTACCTGACAAACGACAACCAGAGCCATCTTTACATTGAATATCACAGAGGATTTGAGAAAGTATGCCAACGTATCCGCAACAAATATCCAGAACTGACAATACAGGCATGCGCAAGTGGAGGAGGACGTGCCAACTATGGATATCTTCCTTACTTCGATGAATTTTGGGTAAGTGACAATACTGATGCTTTACAAAGAATTTATATGCAATGGGGTACATCATATTTCTTCCCGGCAATAGCAATGGCATCGCATATCAGTGCGACACCTAACCATCAGACATTCAGAACAATACCGTTAAAATACCGTATTGATGTAGCCATGAGCGGACGTCTCGGGATGGAAATACAACCTAAAAACATGACACAGGAAGAAAAAGAATTGTGCCGTAAAGCTATAAGCGAATATAAGACAATACGTCCGATAGTACAATTCGGTGATATTTACAGACTGAAATCACCATACGATAAGGATGGAGTCGCATCGCTAATGTATGTTTCTCCAGAAAAAGACAAAGCTGTATTCTATTGGTGGAAAACAGAGACTTTCGTAAACCAGCATCTGCCTGTTATAACTATGAAAGGTTTAAATCCTGAAAAAAGATATATGGTTAAAGAATTAAACAGAATTGACAATGAACCTCTCGTATTCGAAGGAAAAACATTTACAGGTAAGTTCCTCATGAGCAAAGGACTTGAAATTCCATATACCCACAAAGTTGACTATCATAAACTAAATGATTATGCAAGCAGGGTATTATATATAGAAGAAGTAAAATAATAATAGAAATATAACAAGAAACAGACTTGACTTCATTCTCGAAGCAAGTCTGTTTCTTTATACACTATCATTTCATATTCTCGCGAATAAACTTCTCAATCCTGTCGTAAGGAATCACTCCGGCTACATTGTCGTACAAATCTACATGGCTTGCACCAGGAACTATGAGCAGTTCCTTATTGTCGCCCTTGAGTTTCTTGAAAGCATCTTCTGAGAAATAGCGCGAATGGGCTTTCTCGCCGTGAACCAACAGGACGGCACTTCTTATCTCGCTGCTGTATGTCAGTAGCGGAGTGTTTATGAATGAAAGAGAGGAAGTCACGTTCCATCCGTTATTTGAGTTCAGCGAACGCGGATGATAGCCGCGCGGAGTCTTATAGTAAGCATAATAGTCTTTTACGAACTGCGGCGCATCTTCCGGCAGAGGGTCAATCACTCCACCTGCAAGGGCATATGTTCCGTTCTTCGCGTCGATGGTGCGCTGCTCGTTAAGTTTTCGGCGAAGCTCATAGCGTGCATCTTCGTCCATTGAGTCGAAATATCCGTTTGCCGTGACACGGCTCATGTCGTACATGGTCACAGCCACGGTAGCTTTGATACGGGTGTCTATGGCTGCTGCATTCAGAGCAAATCCGCCCCAACCGCATATGCCGATTATTCCAATCTTGGCAGAATCCACATCCGGACGTGTAATCAGATAGTCCACTGCCGCACTGAAATCTTCGGTGTTGATATCAGGTGATGCAACATAACGTGGTTCTCCACTACTCTCGCCGGTGAAAGACGGGTCGAAAGCTATTGTCAGAAATCCCCGTTCGGCCATAGTCTGGGCGTATAGTCCGGACGACTGTTCTTTCACTGCACCGAAAGGACCACTCACAGCCAATGCCGGTAGCGGAGCCTCAGCATTTTTCGGACGATACAGGTCGGCCACAAGTGTGATGCCGAAACGATTCTTGAACGAAACACGTTCTGTCACTACTTTATCGCTTGGAGCGAAAGTCTTTTTGTCTTGCGCATTTAGATTTGTCATAACACTTATTATTAGAATTTGAATAATTAAAATCAGGTTTCTTTTCATATTGGTTTGTTTTTTTTTGAAACATATGGGAAGATGATTGTTTAAATATCCCGAAAAGACGGTTCGCAGAAAGCGTGACACGTACGTGTTACGCCCGCGTCACGTTCGTATTCCGCGCGTGACACGAGCGTGTTCCACCCGTTACACGAACGTGTTACGGTTTCTGCGTCGAAGAATCTGATAATCAGAAACGAAGAATCCGGAAAAATCCTACATCTTCTTTATGAAACGGGCAGGCACACCGCCTACTATAGTGCCGGGTTCCACATCCTTAGTAACTACAGCACCGGCAGCTATCACTGCATTGTCGCCTATAGTCAACCCTTGCAGAATAGTGAAATTGGAGCCTACCCATACATTCTTGCCGAGAACTATCGGCGCAGGATAGGTTATGCCTCGCTCCTCGGGCTGCAATCCGTGGTTTAGAGTTGCAAACACCACGTTATGACCTATCCGGCAGCCGTCGCCAAGAGTTACTCCTCCGTGGTCCTGAAAATGGCAGCATGCATTTATGAAAACATTTTCTCCCACATGGATATTCTTTCCGAAATCAGAATAGAAAGGAGGAAACACACGCAGGGTTTTGGGCACAGTATATCCGAAAAGTTCGGACAGCAATCCTCTAACTTCATCCGGTGTGTGATACGATGAATTCAACCGGAATGTCACACGGCGGGCCTCCTCGCTCATCTCTCCCATAAGAGCATGGATTTCATCCGTATCGAGTGCCTTGCCGGTCTTTACATAAGATAAAAAGTCGTTTAAAAGCATATCTGTAATATATAATTGTTCATGTTACAAAAGTACTATATACATTATATCTGTACTGTATATGGATTACGGCTCTTTGTACCAATTTTACCGAATGTTGCTTATACGGATAATATGTATTATTTTTGCTACGAAACACAAATAATCTGCATAAATGAAACAGAAAGTTATCAAATTAGAGGATGTCAACAGATTCAACGATATATTCGGACTTGAGACTCTGCACCCTATGGTGAGTGTGGTCGACTTGTCCAAGGCTGCGAGGTGGCCTGAAACTCTGACCATTAACTACGGAGTCTATGCCGTATATCTGAAAAAAACGAAATGTGGCGATTTGACATACGGGATGCAGGAGTACGATTATGATGAGGGTACAATAGTTTGTTTTGCACCCGGACAGGTGGTAACATCGCACATGAATACCGACACAAAGCCGGAGGGCTACGGAATACTGTTTCATCCGGACTTCATACACGGCACTTCACTTGGCAAGGACATAAAGAGATATTCTTTCTTCGGATATGACTCAAAAGAGGCTCTTCACCTGTCAGAAGAGGAAAAGAGGATAATCATGGAGTGTTTCGGCAATATAGAAAGGGAACTCCGAATCCGACAGGACAAACACAGCCGGAGAATCATAACAGCAAACTTAGGACTGACGCTCGACTACTTCCTGCGTTTTTACGACAGACAGTTCCAGACGAGAGAGGTGTCTAACAAGAACGTAATAGTGCAGTTCGAACGTCTGCTGGACGATTATTTCGACAGCAAGGCCCCTACCGAGAACGGTCTGCCTACGGTGAGATACTTTGCCGAAAAGGTGTTTCTCTCTCCAAACTATTTCGGCGACATGATAAGCCGGCAGACGGGGAAAACGGCGTCCGAATACATCCACGGCAAGGTGGTGGACAAGGCTAAGGAGAAACTGCTGTCCACACAGATGACTATGACGGAAATAGCCTACGAACTTGGGTTCCAGTATCCGCAACATCTGAGCCGTATGTTCAAAAAAGAAGTTGGCTGCACACCAAACGAATACAGAACGCAAAGGTTATGAGTTTTTTTTATTACTTTTGGACACGAAACGGAATAACATTAACAAAATAATAACATAATCGAACATGAAAACAGAACAAGAAAAGCCGACGGGGCTGCCAGAGAATGCGTTCCGTCCGCTTAAACCGGGCGAGAAATATGAGCCGCTCATGTCGCCTTCGAAGAATTATCCGGAAGTAAACCTGTGGTCAGTGACATGGGGTATAGTAATGGCTGTGATTTTCTCGGCCGCAGCTGCCTATCTGGGACTTAAAGTAGGTCAGGTATTCGAAGCTGCTATTCCTATTGCCATCATTGCAGTGGGTGTGTCAAGTGCCACAAAGCGTAAAAACGCATTAGGCGAGAACGTAATGATACAGTCTATCGGAGCATGCTCCGGAGTGATTGTAGCAGGTGCCATATTCACTCTTCCGGCACTCTATATTCTTCAGGAGAAATATCCGGAGATGACAGTGAACTTCATGCAGATGTTCATCAGCTCTCTGCTTGGAGGTGTATTGGGTATTCTCTTCCTCATTCCATTCCGTAAATATTTCGTAAAGGACAAGCATGGCGAATATCCTTTCCCTGAGGCAACAGCCAGCACACAGGTTCTTGTGTCGGGCGAGAAAGGAGGCGACCAGGCAAAACCGCTTCTTATGGCAGGACTCATCGGAGGTCTGTACGACTTCATAGTCGGTACCTTCGGATGGTGGAACGAGAACTTCACAAGCCGTATATGCAGTGCCGGTGAAATGGTGGCTGAGAAATTCAAATTAGTTTTCAAGATAAATACAGGTGCTGCCGTGCTTGGATTGGGGTATATCGTAGGTCTGAAATATGCTGCCATAATATGTGCCGGCTCGCTGGTGGTTTGGTTCGTTATAGTACCGGGATTTGCCCTTGTGTTTGGCGACCAGGTTCTCAATACATGGAATCCGAACATCACTATGGCCGTTAAGGATATGTCGCCGGAAATGATATTCAGCGAATATGCCAAGAGTATAGGTATCGGCGGTATCGCTATGGCCGGCATCATAGGTATAGTCCGTTCATGGGGTATAATAAAAGGTGCCGTAAGTCTTGCAGCAAAGGAAATGGGTGGCAAGAAAGCTGAAGCCAACGTAGAACGTACTCAGAAAGATATTTCGATGAAGATTATCGCATTCGGATCTATCTTTACGTTGCTGTTGGTTCTGCTGTTCTTCTACTTCGACGTTATGCAGGGTAATGTGCTTCACACCGTTGTGGCACTTCTGCTTGTGGCAGGTATAGCATTCCTCTTCACAACAGTGGCTGCAAACGCGATAGCCATAGTAGGTACAAACCCAGTATCGGGCATGACGCTTATGACTCTTATCCTTGCATCAGTAATCATGGTGGCAGTAGGTCTGAACGGAGCTACAGGTATGGTTGCAGCACTGGTTATGGGTGGTGTGGTATGTACAGCTCTATCAATGGCCGGCGGTTTTATCACTGACCTCAAGATAGGTTACTGGCTTGGAAGTACTCCTAAGAAACAGGAAACATGGAAATTCCTCGGAACACTGGTTTCTGCCGCTACAGTGGGCGGTGTCATCATGGTGCTTAATGATTCATACGGATTTACAAGCGGACAGCTTGCTGCACCTCAGGCAAATGCTATGGCAGCCGTTATCGACCCGCTGATGAATGGTGTAGGTGCTCCATGGGCTTTATATGGAGCAGGTGCTGTATTGGCAATCGTTCTTACTTATTTCAAGGTTCCTGCACTGGCTTTCGCACTTGGTATGTTCATTCCTTTGGAACTCAACCTTCCTCTATTGGTGGGTGGTGCTATAAACTGGTACGTGACAACAAGAAGTAAGGACGAATCTGTGAACCGGGAACGTGGCGAGAAAGGAACATTGCTTGCTTCCGGTTTCATTGCCGGAGGTGCTCTGATGGGTGTAGTTAGCGCAGTGATGAGATATTGCGACATCAATCTTGTAAACGAGTCATGGTTGGCTAATCCTATGAGCCAGGTTGTATCACTCGTTGCATATGCACTCCTTATTATATATCTGGTGAAAGCCAGCATGTCGATCAAAAAATAAACTGTTATGAAAAAGAATTTACTGATTATGAGTTTCATTATGCTGTCATCTATATTATGCGCACAGAAGCCTATCGAAATCAAGCTTTGGCCTAATGGTGCGCCTAACGAAAACGGTATTAAAGAACAAAAAGAAAATGGTCCTGTCTATGTGGCAGAACCTACTCTTTATGTTTATCCTGCCGAGAATCCCAACGGAATGGCAATCATAGCATGTCCCGGAGGCGGATACCATCATCTGGCTACTGCCCATGAAGGACACGATATGGCTGCGTGGTTCAACAGTCAGGGAATAACATATTCGGTTCTTATCTACCGAATGCCTAACGGACACAACGAAGTTCCCCTGAGCGATGCACATCAGGGCATAAGAATCATGCGTGAAAAGTCTAAAGACTTGAAATTCTCAAAACTCGGAATCATGGGTTCTTCTGCCGGAGGACATCTTACGAGCACTGCTGCAACTCATTTCGACGAGTCTACAAGACCCGATTTCCAGATACTCTTCTATCCGGTCATCACAATGGAGAAGAGATATACTCACATGGGCTCAAGAAACAATCTCCTGGGAAGCAATCCTGACGAAAAGATTGTAGAACTGTATTGTAATGAGAAGCAGGTTACTCCACAGACTCCTCCAGCATTCATTATGCACTGTAGCGATGACAAGGCCGTACCTGTAGAAAACAGCATCAACTATTACATGTCGCTCGTGAAAAACGGAGTTCCTGCATCGCTTCACACATATCCTATCGGTGGACACGGATGGGGATATCGCGACAGTTTCATCTACAAAAGACAATGGACAGGCGAGCTGGAGAAATGGTTGAGAGAGATAAACAAATAAATATACAGAAAAATAGCCCAACTATTTGTAAAACAAAAGAAAAGCAGTATCTTTGCAGCCGCTATTACGAGATAATAGCATAATTCAAATCATTAACATTAAAAATTTAACGTTTAAAAAATGGCAACTAAAATCAGATTGCAGAGAAACGGACGCAAAGGTTATGCGTTCT
>NZ_DXVR01000001.1:0-169594 GCF_019417265.1 Bacteroides sp. | reverse complement strand
GACCTGAAGATGGAGTAGCGACCTATAAAAAACGCTGGGAGATTGAAACGGCATTCCGTGCCATGAAATCTTCGGGCTTCAACATCGAGGACACCCACCTGCGTGACAGAGTGCGTATCACACGTCTGTTTGCGATGGTCTGCATGGCTCTTGTATGGGCGTATCTCGTTGGTGAACATAAAGATATATACGTTAAACCGATAAAAATTCTGAAACATGGGCGAAGGGCTAAGTCATTGGTCAAGTATGGTCTTGAGGAAATCTCAAACGTGCTTTTTCGACCGACATACACACCCAAATTCGATGTATTCAAATTTTTGTCATGTACTTTTCAATTTTATTACAATATTCAGATAAAATAATACTATAATAATTGTCTGCAAAGTATTATTTTTGTAGAAAACTTTAAAGATATGAGAAAAACATTACTTGCTGCTCTCATGCTGATGCAGATGGGAGCATGGGCAAAAGTTGACTTGCCAGAAATATTGAGTGATAACATGGTATTGCAGCAACAAACCGAAGTTAAACTTTGGGGAAAAGCCAAGGCAAATGCCGAAGTAAGTATTAGTCCGTCATGGACAAACAGTATATATACTGTAAAAACCGATAATGACGGAAAGTGGTTGGCAGAGATACAGACACCATCGGCAGGCTATACACCATATACCATAACACTTTCAGACGGAGAGGTGACAACTTTGAATAATATATTGATAGGAGAGGTATGGTTCTGTTCAGGACAGTCGAATATGGAAATGCCTCTGGCAGGTTTCTGGAATTGTCCTATAGAAGATGCTAACGAGACTATAGCGACTGCTTCACAATGGAAGGGAATACGTGTCGCTACAATTGAGAAAAACGGTCAGTTAGAACCTGTAGATAGATGCAAAGGAAACTGGAAGGTAAGTAATCCGGCAAACGCACCGGCATTCAGTGCCACCGCATTCAATTTTGCAATGATGATGAACCGTGTGCTGGATATTCCTGTAGGTATAATAAACTGCAGTTGGGGAGGCAGTACAGTAGAAGGATGGTTGCCTCGTGAAATCGTTGCCCAATACAAGGACATCAATCTGAAAAAAGACATCCGCAAGGAAAACGGTCATGACTGGTGGCATTACATGAGTCCCACACTGATGTATAACGGTATGCTCAAACCGCTCCAGAACTACACCATCAAAGGTTTCCTGTGGTATCAGGGAGAATCAAACGTAGGCAAACATAAGACATACCACGAACGCCTGAAAACCATGGTAGAACTATGGAGAAAGGAGTGGGGGCTCGGCGAGTTGCCATTCTATTATGTAGAAATAGCTCCTTTCGGTTCAAGGGAAACAAACGGCAGTGCATTTCTTCGCGAATCACAGTTCAAGGCACAGTCTATAATCTCTAACAGCGGAATGATTTCTACCAACGACCTTGTGGAAGAGTACGAAAAGGACAATATCCATCCCAAGAACAAGACCGATGTAGGTAAACGTCTGGCATACATGGCATTGAAACGCACATACGGCTTTAAGGGAATAGAAGATATGGGACCTGTCTATAAATCAATGGAAGTGAAAGACGGTGCCGCAATTCTTTCCTTCGAAAATGCGAAGGACGGTTTCAACCGTCTGAATGGTATGGAAGGATTCGAGATAGCAGGAGAGGACAAAGTGTTCTATCCGGCAGAAGCGGAAGTCTATAATAATCTTCAGATTAAGGTTAAATCGGACAAGGTAAAGAATCCTGTTGCCGTACGTTATTGTTTCCGCGATTTCAAACCGGGAAACGTAGCTAATCTTCGCGAGCTGCCTATGTATCCGTTCCGTACTGACAACTGGGAATAATACCGGTCGTGATATATAATTTAAACGCTGTTTAAACGGTATTTAAACATCATTCGAATACCGTTTGAACAGCGTTATAATTTTGTCTATTTTCGTCCGAAATCGGCAGGAATCTCTCCCCACTGGTCAGTTTGCCATTTCAGGATAGGAGTGGAGTAGGAGTTGTTCTTAAGCCAGTTCTCGGCCCTTTCTATATACCTGAACAGTTCCTCTGTTTTGGCATTCCTAACAAGGTTAGTCTTGCATTTCTTCTGCTTCACCCACAGCTGTGCATTTCTGCTGTCGGAATATATAGGCATATCCAGACCTTTCTGTTTCAGCAGTGCCAGACCGTGTACAATTGCTAGAAATTCACCTATGTTATTAGTTCCATACATTGGTCCGAAGTGGAATATCTGTTCTCCTGTTCGAAGATACACCCCTCGATACTCCATCATTCCCGGATTTCCGCTACAGGCTGCATCTACGGCTATACATTCGAAGTTGAAATTCTCCGGCAGATTTGCTTTCTGTTTTTTTGCGACGCTTTCTCCGTTTTTTCTCCCCGGAGGAGCCATGAACTCATGAGCAGGAGAAGCAAAGGCGTGCTCTGCTTCCTCCCTCGTATTGAAGGACTTGTAGAGCGCGCCTTTGAAACCTTTTATCTGGAGCTGGCAGTCAGTCCATGAATCATATACTCCCGGATTGACACCTTTCCAGACTGTATAATATTTCTTTCCGGCCATTATTACATTCTTTCAGGTACTTCGATACCAAGAAGTCCCATAGCCAGTTTTACGACCTTTCCTACGTTCTTGCTCAGTGCAAGGCGGAATATCTTTAGAGCCTCGTTTCCTTCGCGCAGGATGCTGAAATCGTGGTAGAACTGATTGTATTCCTTAACCAGGTCGTAAGCATAGTTGGCTATGATAGAAGGATTGTAGTCGCTTCCTGCCTGTGCCACTACGTTTCTGAAGTCGGCAAGCATCTGAATCAGACCTTCTTCCTTAGTGCTTAGTTCGATACTTGTATTCAGAGTTTCAGGAATGCTGATACCTGCTTCGGCAGCCTTTCTCAAGATAGACTGGATACGTGCGTAAGTATATTGGATGAATGGTCCTGTATTACCGTTGAAGTCGATAGATTCCTTAGGATTGAAAGTCATGTTCTTTCTGGCGTCCACCTTAAGGATGAAGTATTTCAATGCTCCAAGACCAACAATACGAGCTATATCGTCAGCTTCTTCCTTGCTCAGTCCGTCAAGTTTTCCAAGTTCTGCGCTTGTTTCCTTTGCAGTTTCAATCATAGCCTCCATCAGGTCGTCGGCATCTACTACAGTACCTTCGCGACTCTTCATCTTACCTTCCGGAAGTTCCACCATACCGTAAGAGAAGTGTACAAGATCCTTACCCCATTCGAAGCCAAGTTTGTCGAGCAGTATTGAAAGAACCTGGAAGTGATAGTTCTGTTCGTTACCCACAACGTAAATCATCTTGTTGATAGGGTAGTCCTGGAAGCGGAGTTTCGCAGTACCTATATCCTGAGTCATATACACAGAAGTACCGTCGCCACGGAGCAGAAGCTTGTGGTCAAGTCCTTCGGCAGTAAGGTCAGCCCATACTGAGCCGTCTTCTTTCTTGTAGAAGAAACCTTTTTCAAGACCTTCCATAACCTTTTCCTTACCTTCCAGATATGTTTCAGATTCGTAGTATATCTTGTCGAAGCTTACGCCCATCATCTTGTAAGTCTCGTCGAAACCGGCATATACCCAGTCGTTCATCATCTTCCAGAGTCCGCGAACTTCAGGGTCGTTAGCTTCCCATTTACGGAGCATTTCGCGTGCTTCAAGCATCAGTGGAGATTCTGCTTCAGCCTTAGCCTTGGCTTCTTCCTCGTTCATGCCTTCGGCCATGAATTTAGCTGTAAGTTCCTTTACCTCAGCTTTATAGTGCTTGTCGAAAGCCACATAGTAGTCGCCAATCAGGTGGTCGCCCTTCTTGCCTGACGATTCAGGAGTCTCACCGTTACCATATTTCAGCCATGCAAGCATGGACTTACAGATATGGATACCGCGGTCGTTCACGATGTTTGTTTTAACAACCTTGTTGCCGTTTGCTGCCATTACGTTTGCCAGGGCGTTACCCAACAGGTTGTTGCGCACGTGTCCTAAGTGAAGCGGCTTATTTGTGTTAGGCGATGAATACTCAATCATTACCAGAGGAGAAGCATCTGTAGCATCCTTGATTCCCCATTTTTCGTCTTTATTGATAGTGTTCAGCAGTTCTACCCAAACGCCCGATGCTATAGTAATATTCAGGAATCCCTTTATGACATTGAAGTCTGCAACTGCAGGTTCGTTATTCTTGAGATATTCTCCGATTTCCTGTGCAGTCTGTTCAGGACCTTTTTTCGACATCTTCAGGAATGGGAACACAACTAAAGTCAGATGACCTTCAAACTCTTTCTTTGTCTTCTGCAATTGTACCATCTTTTCAGGTACTTCCTGTCCGTACAACTGTTTTATACCTTCAAGTACGGCAGCTGTCAGCTTGTTTTCTATATTCATTTATATTGTGGTTTTATTGTTTCTCGGAAAAATTATTGCCACAAAGATAATGTTTTTAGATTAATTGTATAGTATTATGCTTTAAGTTTTTAGGCTGTTACTTCTTTACGTCCTTCTGTTTGTTCTTTTTTCCATTTTACAGGCGACATTCCTGTTATCATCTTGAATTGTTTACTGAAATGAGCCTGGTCGGCATATCCCGTTATTATTGCAACCTGTCCCATAGACATATCCGATGAACTCAGTATAATCTTTTTAGCTTCTGCTATTCGCATACTGTGCACCCATGTATTGAAATTTAAGTTGTATGTATCGTTTATATAGTTTGAAACATACGTTCTGTTTATACCGATAAGCTTACCTAATTTTTCAATACATATATCATGCTTCAGGTATTCCCGATTCTCTACCCAGTTGTTTATCAGAAGTCTGATTTTTATTGAATCCTTTGCTTTCCTTTTCTTGTTCCCTTCACCCATAATCCCTTGAATTTCGCTATTATAATAGATATATACCACCAATATATTTTAGTCCAAAAGTAGCCCATTGTTTACGCATCTACAAACGCGATTTTGGCGATTTGTGACTATTGTGTCCGTTGCGTGTGCTATCAAGTTAAAAATAACACCTAAGTGGTATAAAAAATTCAGCCTGTATAACTGAACTGCGAAATTTATGGATTTGTATTTACTTGGAAGTCACTGAAAACCGTGATTTTAATTGTAAATCAGTGTAGAAAGCATCTTTTCGTCAAAGATTTCATTTGAAATATCCAGAAGTTCTTCCGATGTAATACGCTCTATGCGCTTGTACACTTCTTCCTTTTCTTCATAACGGTTATAATGAAGGAAGCATTTACCCATGTCCAAAGCACAATTTTCGAAATTGTCCGATGCCACTCCAAGCTGGCCTATTATCTGTTTCTTTGCGGCAGAAAGACGGACATCCGTCATACGGCTGTTCCTAAGCTTCCTCAACTCCTTCATTGTAAGCTCTATACACCTGTCCTTGTCATCCTGGTCGCATCCGAAATATATGCTGAAAACCCCTGTATCGGTATAGGATGTGAGATTTGATTCCACATTGTAGACCAGTGCGTTTCTTTCTCTCAGGACAATATTCAGCAGGCTGTTCATTCCCGGTCCTCCAAGGATATTGTTCAGCAGATAAAGCCCGGTTCGCTTGTTGCTGTGCGCATCATAAGCTCTTGTACCAATCATGACGTGCGACTGATGGGTATCACGGTTGATGACAATATTCTGCGGTATATACGGTTGCGGTGCAATACGTCCCGGTATCGCGTCATTAAAGGCCGGCACGTCCTTCGTCAGTTTTTCAATGGTCCTGATTACCTTTCTGAAGTCGATATCACCCATTATGAAGAACACCATATTGCCGGTCATGTATCTGCCACGGGTGAAACGGAGCGCATCTTCTGTACCAAAACTTCTGAGCAGTTCCGGTTTTCCAAGAATGTTTCTTCCAAGAGGATGTTCAGGGAAGATAAGTTCCTCGAAATCATCGAATATCAGTTCGGCGGGACTGTCCTCATAACTCTGAATCTCGTCGATAATCACCTCTACCTCTTTTTCAATCTGGTTTTCAGGGAATGTGCTGTTGAAAACGATATCTGTAAGAAGCTCTGCCGCACGCATGAAATGCTCTTTCAGAAAAGCCGAGTAGACCACGGTTTCCTCCTTGTTGGTATAGGCATTCAGGTCGCCTCCCACATTCTCCATACGGTTCAGAATATGCCACGCCCGACGGTGTGTGGTACCCTTGAACAATAGGTGTTCAACAAAGTGGGCTATTCCCTGTTCGTTATCCTTTTCGTCGCGTGTGCCGGCATTTATGGCATATCCGCAATAAATCACGTCTGTAGGGCTGGGACAGTGTATTATCCTTAGTCCGTTTTCAAGTGTATATGTAGATATCGTTTTCATTTTTAATTTTTTGACGTGTACAAATTTAAGAAAGGTTTTTCTTATACAAAAAGAATGCAGTAACATATTAAGTAAGAAATATGTTACCGCATTGTAAATATCACCGTCAGTTATTCGTTGTTATTGTTCAAGTCCTAATCTTTTTACCGCTCTGTTGATTTAACAAATAGTCTTTTTCGAACGATTTCCCTCAAGAATCATATTATTTATTTGCTATTTGCATCAAATTTTATATAAAGTTCATTCACCTTAGATGATTCTTTCACTGGGATTTTCTTTTGTCGTTTTACTTATCCAAGAGGAGTAATAAAAAATTCCATCTTTTTTCCTTTAGGTGTGGTAAACGTTCCTCTAAAACCTTGATGGACTTTTATCGCAGAAATAGTACAATTGGGAGTACCATCTTCATAATATTCTGTAAGGTTGAGTTCTTCATCAATCAAAGAATAGTGACCAGCCAAAATGATAGAATTTTCAGGTCCTTTGTCATTATAATAATAAATGCCTGTTACTATCTGTATTCCATTTTCATCAGTTTCATCAAAAGACAAAGTAAATGTACACTCATATTTCCCATCTATACATCCATAAAAATCACCCGACTCCAAAGGCTCTCCCATAAAGCTGTCGTCTTCTGTATTTGTAGTATCAAATAATGGAGAATTAGCCTTTTTAACAACATCTGCAGGTATTGATGTTGTTTCTTCCTGAGTTTCATTTGTTATATATTTCCCTATTGCAAGAACAACAAAGACAATAACTGCCAACCATATTTTCCAGTCATTTGTTTTGTTTTTTACAATTTCAACTTGTGTCTTCCCTTTTTTACAAAGTAAGACGAACAACCAAATAAAACCTATTAATGGTACAAACGAAATAAAAAAATACCATCCACTTTTATTTATATCATGTAATCTGCGTACAACAAAAGCAATGTTAGGAATAATTAATATAACAGAAGCTGATGCTGTAATTAAAAATGGACTATCTATTATAAAGTCTATGCACATCAATACAAACATAAGAATTGTATAACATAAATATCCCATCCAGAATTGTTTACGACTAATTTCTCCTTTAAAGTCAGCATAATGCTTGAAAAAAACATCAATAAAATAATAAGTGAAAAAACTGCGAGAATTATCGTCTTGAGCATCATCTGCTGTATTCTCTAAGTGGTCTGATATAGAAATATTTTGTATCACAAGTTCAGACTCAGACTCTACACTTGTATTTTTTTCTTCCACTAATACTTCATGGCAATAAGGGCAGATTTTTGTACCTTTTTCAATCGTTTCAGCACATACCGGACATAAAATACTATTTCCTGACTGTTTTTCTTCCTGCTCCGGTAACAATTCACCACAGTATTTACATTTCTTTGTCGTAGATAAAATTTCTTCGCCACAAAAAGGGCAACGTTTAAAAATTTCCATTATTCAATTTTTTTAATCAGTTTGTTCTTTCTAATCCATTAATATAAAATCGTCCCATTCCACAAAAGGAATGACAATACCTAAAAAACCAAAACATACCATTGTTCCATCTTCTTCAAATTGACGGTTGTAAATTTTTCCAACAGACCACAACCATTTTGATTCTATTATAATAGTATTATTCTTCTTAAACTGTTCAACAATATCTTTATTAGATACTCCACTATCAAAGAATAAAGAAGCTATTTCACTTGTTTCTTCGCCTAATAGCAAATTGGTATAAGAAGTCATCTTGTCTCTAACGCATTCTTGCATATCTTTAATGATAGCATGTTCCATTCGTTTGTCGGAAGGCACTGTGTAATGAATAATTAAAGCAATTCCACCCCAAAATAATACATTAATAAAAACTATTGATAAAATTCCTATAATGATATTAGTGATATTATTCTCCTGTTTTTGTTTTTCTTCTCGTTCTGCTTTCCATTTTTCAAAGTTGGCTTTTTCCTGTTTGATTTTCTTAATATCGGCAGCCTTTTTGGTTTCTTCTGTTAACCATTCGCCGCAATGTTTGCATTTATAGGCTTCCTTGTGAATTTTTTCTCCACAATAAGGACAACATTTAGTCTCTATATCCATAACATAATAAATTAATAATTAAATTTAGAACGCATAGCAGGTTGATGAAATATGAGAGATATAATAGCACAAATAAGTCCCACCCACCAATAATCTGCGTAATTATCAGTCAATAGTCGGCTTGCGATCTGTAATTCTGATTCGTCAAATAGATAAGGCGCAAGAGCAACGCCAACTGTTCCCCATATTAAAGAAATTCCAATACAATAAAGTACTCTTAAAAAATGAATGCTCAGTAAGATAGAAAATACGCCTAAAAATAGAGCATATCCCCACCATTCCAAATCATAAACATAACCTACTAATGCTGTTATTATAATACTTTCAATATAGAGTAAACATCCTGTATCATTGTTCTCTTTTTCCTCTTCTATTGCTGCTTTCACTTCTTCAACACTAGCTCCTCTTTTAGCTTCTTCCTTTTCTTGTTCGGCTTTTTCTTGAAGACGACGTTGCCACGCATCAAACCAATATCCACAATAACGGCACTTCTTAGCTTCTGCATTAACCCATTCTCCACATTGCGGACATTGTTTTTCTAACCATTTACCACAATGTTTACATTTTTTTGCGCTAATTAAAATTTCTTCTCCACAATAAGGGCATGATTTCATTTCTTCCATGTGATCAAACTTTAATTTTGTTTTTCAATATATAATAATACTACAATTTAAAAGTCACAGGTAATGTATATCTAACTCGTACATTTTTATTGTCTATTCTGCCAGGTTTCCATTTAGGCATTGATGATATTAATCGAATGGCTTCTTTGTCAAGATCAGGATCTACAGAACGCATAACTACAGGGTCAACAATAGAACCGTCCTGATTAACAACGAACTTAACGATTACACGTCCTTGGGTGCCATTCTTCTGAGCGATAGTAGGATATTTGATGTTATTTTCGAGGTATTTCATCAATTCGGACATACCGCCTTGGAATTCAGGCATTGTATCAGCTATGTCAAAGACCTCTTGATTTTCAGAATTTTCGTAAACGACTTCATCTGTTTGTTCTGTTAAGGCTTGGGGCTTTTCTTTTTCTTCTTCTTTTTCAACATTCCACCATTCCCATTTGGCGTTATTTCGTTCTATCATACACTCCAGATCATTATAATTATTTTCTATAATCTTATTGAGCATATAACTAATATCGCCTATTACATTTTCAATGTCTCCAGTGGTTAAATCTTCCCGATAAAACTTCTTACAAATGCCATGCTCATAAATCCCATAGAAATAAATAACATCATCTTGTTGTAATGTCCATTTCCCATCACAATATCCGTTTTCGTCAAATTGACCATTTAATGATTTTAAAGTAGTAATATAATTAGATATGTCTTTTTGGAAACTAAAACTTAAATTTTTTCCATTAACATCTCCTACAAATTTCCCATTTTTTATTGTTAGAGAAATAGAACCTAAATTTGACGTATATTTATATAAACCATTCAATATTCCATTCTTGTATGTAACTTTCAAAGTAGGCATAGACTCCATGAAACCTCTCGTTGAATATGTCCATACTCCATCCTTTTTATCTTTTTTGAATTTTCCTATGACTTTATCAATACCATTACTTCCTACATAAATAAAATTTCCTTCATAGATGCGTCCACCTTTCGGGTTGTCTTTGTATGTATAGGTGGCTGTCCCATATTTATACTTGCCAGAATAAGTTTTCAGCGTTTGAGCATTTGTTATTAGAATATTTGAAAACAATATTAATATACAAAGTAATGATTTGTACATAATTTTCTTGTTAGTAATATTGTCTTCTCTTATTTTACAAATAATTCTTATTGGATATTTGCATACTGAAAGGTGTTTAATATTGATTACAGATAATGTAAGCAAATGGTTAACAGGTCGCATAGGGTTGCTATTCATAATATTAATAAAATTTTATATGTCTTTCTCAGTTCCTTAAAAAAGACCATACTCTATGAAATTAAGAAGCGTGGAACTGTAAATCCACTTCCTTGTGAGAAGGCCCTGAGAAAACCTTTAGAGATAGATGTGGAGATAGCAGCCCCACGCATATGCGCGGAGAACCATCATGCCAAATCTTGTCTCTGTGTATAAGTTTCTCAGGCTTTACTCACGCAAGATGAAGACATAACGCTTCTTTATTTTTTTATATGTATTGGAAAGAATTGTTTCTATCCAAATACAAATATAGTGAATTTTTGTAATGATCTTATCTTCAATGATTTTTTTTTATAAAAAAATGACCTGTCGTTTAAGGTAAAATGCTTTGTCGTTTGAATTAAAATGACAAAGCGTTTTAAAAAAACGTATCAGACGTATGAAAAGTGTCAATTTTTATCTCCATATTTGTAAATAAAATTCATTTTATATGGAACGTATAGCTGTATTTTGTTCTGCATCGCAGAGTATTGACGACATTTATGCAGAAAAGGCACGTGAGCTTGGGGCATGGATGGGAGATAACGGTAAAACTCTGGTTTATGGCGGTACCAGTTCAGGGCTGATGGAGGTAATTGCTGCCGAAGCAAAGGCACATGGAGCAATGGTTATGGGAGTTGTACCTACAATAGTTGAGGAACGTGGAAAGACAAGCGATAATTGCGACGTGGTTTTCCGTACGGACAATCTGAGCGACAGAAAGGACGTAATGTTGCGCGAATCCGAAGTGGCCGTAGCGTTGCCGGGCGGGGTAGGAACATTGGACGAGATATTCACCGTGATGGCTTCGGCTACTATCGGCTATCACCACAAACAGGTGATATTATACAATATAAACGGGTTCTGGGACGGTGTTATTGCTTTCCTCGACGGACTGGAGAAACAGAACTTCGCACATTCACCACTGAAGAATTTCTATAAGGTGGCAAACTCGCTTGAAGAACTGGTTAAATTGCTTCAATAAGAATCCGGCAATCAACAACTAAAAACTAATAACTAAAAACCAATAACTTAGAGCTCAAAGATGCGAAAGATTATAGGAATAGGAGAAACCATCCTCGATATACTTTTCAGAGATGGACAACCTCAGGCGGCAGTGCCCGGAGGTTCGGTATATAATGGTATAGTATCACTCGGGAGAATGGGCATGGATGTAACTTTCATAAGCGAAACGGGCAATGACAGGGTAGGGCAGATTATTCTTGAGAATATGCGTGAGAACGGGGTGAGGACTGACAGCGTAAATGTCTTCCCTGACGGGAAATCACCGGTGTCATTGGCTTTCCTGAACGAAAGAAACGATGCGGAGTATATCTTCTACAAGGATTATCCCAAGTTGAGGCTTGATGTGAAGATGCCCGAGATAGAGAAGGATGATGTACTGATGATAGGGTCATATTATGTCATATCGCCTTTGTTGCGCGACAAGGTGAAGGAAGTGATGGATAAGGCTAAGAAAAACGGGGCAATAATATACTATGATGTGAATTTCAGAAGCAATCACGTGACTGAGGCTATTAAGCTGATGCCTACCGTGCTTGAAAACTTCGAATATGCGGATATACTGCGTGGTTCGACTGAGGATTTTCAGAATCTGTTCAAGATAAACGAACCTGACAAGGTTTATAAGAACAACGTTGGTTTCTATTGCAAGAACTTCATCTGTACGGATGCCGACAAGGATATTCATCTGTACACACGTAATTTTGCGAAAACATACGGTATTGCTCCCATAGAAACTGTAAGTACTATAGGGGCAGGGGATAACTTCAATGCCGGTGTAGTGTACGGACTTATAAAGAACAACATAGGCAAAGACGATTTACAGGGGCTTTCGGAAGCCGACTGGGATAAGATAATACGCTGCGGCATTGACTTCAGCGCTGAAGTGTGCCGCAGTGTACATAATTCTGTTTCTAAAGAGTTTGCTGCTGCATACCGCTGACAATCTTCTTTACTTCGTTCTGGAAGGCTATGAAACCGCCTCCCAGAACGCGGTTGCCGTCGTAGAATACGGCCGACTGTCCAGGAGTGATAGCAGATGCCTCGCTGCTGAAATGTACCATCATGCGTCCGTCTTCGAGTAGGGTAGCGGTGCATGGAATAGGCTTGCTTCTGTAGCGTATTCTAACCGAAAGTTCCGGGCATGTCAATATCTCGTTGATATCGGCAGCATTGATATCTTCTACAAGCATATATTCAGTCTTGAGCTGCTCTGCATCGCCCAACATTACAGTGTTCTTTACAGGGTTTATTTTCAGCACATAGGCAGGCTTTCCGAGCGCTATCTCCAGACCTTTGCGCTGACCTATGGTATAATAGGCAAAACCTTTGTGCTGGCCTAATTTAAGGCCCTTGCTGTCGACAAACCATCCCGGACCTATCTTCTCGTCTATGTCCGGACAGTGTTCTTTAAGGAACTCTCTGTAATCCTTGTCGATAAAGCATATCTCCATGCTTTCTCCGCCTTTCGCCTTGGCTTCAAAACCTTTCGATGCAAGGTATTCCCTTACCTCTACCTTAGTCATTCCACCAAGCGGAAACATCATTATGCGGAGTATCTCCTGAGGGAGTTTCCATAGGAAATACGACTGGTCTTTGATACTGTCGTCACCTGTGAGGATGTATCTGTTGCCGTTTCTTTCCTCCATGCGGCAGTAATGCCCTGTGGAAATGTAGGCACAGTTTGTTCTGTCTGCCCATTCACACAGTATTCTTTCCTTGAACAGCGGGTTGCACATCACGCATGGGTTAGGCGTGCGGCCGCGCATATACTCGTCGATAAAATACTTCACTATCACCTGTTTGAACTCCTCGCGCACGTCTGCCACATGATGTTCTATACCAAGACGATTGGCCAATTCGCGTGCTTCAAGAACGAAGTTCGGTTCTTCCTGTTCCGGAGTAGAGAACTGTGATGCAATGTCCCATGTGCGCATGGTTACTCCCACTACTTCGTATCCTTTTTCCTGCAGCATGATGCATGTGGCAGAACTGTCTATTCCGCCGCTCATTCCTACAAGTACTCTCTTTTCTCTTTCTTTCATACTCAGTGTCATTTTGTCTTATATAACAGAATGCATAGTAAAGATGTTTATCCGTATATGCCTGACTATACTTATTTTATGAACTTTTTGGCTACCTTATGATATGTATCGAGGTTTACTCCAAGTTTTTCGCCAAGCTCTATCATATCGAACAGCATTCCCTGTATCTCCGACTGATGTCCTCTTGCGATATCCTTCTGCATCGAGGCTGTGCTGTGAGGGTCAAGCTTGTCTATTACCTTCAGATTGTACTCCACAGGGTCTTCAGGGAAGACTACACCGAGGCGACGGCCTATCTCGGCACTCTCTGTAGACAGTCCTATGAATGTGTCGCGTACCTCTCCTTCGTGCTGCACTTCACCCATAGGTACATCATGGTAAGCACCGGTACAGGCCATGGCAGATATGAATGCCCATTTGATGAATGTGTCGCGGTTGATATCGTCCGAAACATCGACTTTGATACCACATTTACGCAGAGTATCGGCTATTTCTTCCAACCTTTCTGTGACAACTCCCTGTTCAGGACGGGCACCGAACACGAGGCGGAAAATCTTTCCCATCTGAGTAATCTCACCTTCACCCGATACGAAACCTACTATGTAGATACATCCGTCGAGGACTTTCACCGATGGAGCAAGGCGGCCTATTCTCGGACCTGTGCCATAAACATTAAGTATCGGAACGACAAGTGTGTCCGGAGTGGAAGCGCGTTCGAGGACGTCTTTTATAGAGTCTATGGAATATCCCTTAACGCATACGAAGATAACGTCGGCCTTGTCATTGTATTCCTCTGATGTACAGGCTTTCACGTTCAGAAAGTGTTCTCCCTTAAGGTCGGATTTCAGGTGCAAACCGTTCTTGCGGATTGCTTCAAGATGTGCACCGCGTGCTATGCAGGTGACATCCTCACCGTTTAATGCCAAAAAACCGGCGATGCTGCCTCCAACGCCGCCGGTTCCTATGATTAGATATTTCTTTTGCATATCGTAATTACACATTGAATCTGAAGTGCATGATGTCGCCATCCTGAACCACATAGTCCTTACCTTCCACACTCATCTTGCCGGCTTCTTTTACAGCTGTTTCCGAGCCGTACTTGATATAATCTTCATACTTGATTACTTCGGCACGGATAAAGCCTTTCTCAAAGTCTGTGTGGATTACACCTGCGCACTGTGGAGCTTTCCATCCCTTGCGGTATGTCCAGGCTCTTACTTCCTGTACTCCGGCTGTGATATATGTTTCAAGATCAAGCAGCTTGTAGGCAGCTTTGATAAGGCGTGTCACACCAGATTCTTCCAGACCCACTTCATGAAGGAACATCTGACGGTCTTCGTAAGTTTCAAGTTCGGCGATATCTGCCTCAGTTTTTGCTGCTACGATAAGGATTTCTGCGTTTTCGTTTTTTACAGCCTCGCGTACCTGTTCAACGTATTTGTTGCCGTTCACAGCACTTGCTTCGTCTACGTTGCATACATATAGTACAGGCTTGCTTGTTATCAGGAACAGTTCTCTTGCTATCTTCTGTTCGTCTTTTGTTTCAAACTGTACTGTACGTGCTGATTTTCCCTGTTCAAGAGCTTCCTTGTATTGTACAAGTACTTCGTAAGTCTGTTTGGCAACCTTGTCACCGCCTGTTTGTGCCTGTTTCTGGACTTTCTGTATGCGGCTTTCAATAGTTTCAAGGTCTTTCAGCTGAAGTTCTGTATCTATGATTTCCTTATCGCGTACAGGGTCTACACTTCCGTCTACGTGAGTTACGTTTTCGTCATCGAAGCAACGCAAAACGTGAATGATAGCGTCAGTCTCACGTATGTTTGCAAGGAACTTGTTTCCTAATCCTTCACCTTTGCTGGCTCCTTTTACAAGTCCGGCAATATCAACGATTTCAACGGTTGTTGGAACGATACGCTGAGGATTTATAAGTTCTGCCAGTTTGTTCAGACGTTCGTCCGGAACAGTGATAACACCTACGTTAGGTTCGATAGTACAGAAAGGGAAATTGGCTGCCTGAGCCTTTGCATTAGATAAGCAATTGAAAAGTGTCGATTTACCTACGTTTGGCAATCCGACAATACCGCATTGTAGTGCCATAAATATATATAAGTTTTTTATTTTTAGATTTAAAACTTTGCAAAGGTACTTATTTTATTCAAGTTTCGCAAGTATGTGAAACTTTCAGAATTTAAAGCAGTTATTTATTTCAGTTCATAACCATAATAGCACAAAAAAAGAGGCAATCCGAAACCGGATTGCCTCTATGAAAGAGAGATTTATTTTATTTTTTGTCAGCTATTCTTTCTATTTTACTTATCCATTGTAACTGTCATGTCAGGAATAAGGATGAATGCGCCCTTTTTGCTGTTCCATTTGTAATATTCTGTTGTGACGCTCTTGCTGTCGTATGTATAGCAGATTTTCAGGTCGTTTACCCAACAGTTGTCTTCTGCATTCCATTTCTGTGACATATTTTCAGTCATCTGGTTGTTTGCATCATACTTATAATTGTATTTCATATATTTAGTAAGCAGATTGTTGTCCATCTTATAGACAGTTTCTGCAACTTTCACTCCGTTAACTTCTTCAGCATTGTAAATCAGGTTGTTATTCAACTTGGCAGCTGAGATAGTAGCATTAGCAATAAAAACTGTTACAATTACTAACAAGGTTTTGATAAAATTCATAGCTTTCATATTTTTAATATTTTAGGTTTAACTTACAATTTGTTTTTGATTACGATGCAAATATAGATGTTATTTCTATATCTTGTATAGTTTACCCAAAAATTTAGCTTGAAATTAGCAAAATGTTAGCTATTTAACTTTAGTTTACAATTTAATCACATTAATGTGCTTCAAGCCAATTTTGACCCCAACCACAGTCTGCAAGCAAAGGTACTTTCATTTTGTAAGCAGCCTCCATTTCCGACATCACAATTTGCTGTACTTTTTCTTTTTCTTCTCTCAATACGCTGAAATTGAGTTCGTCGTGTACCTGGAGTATCATTTTCGACTTGATGCCCTCGTCCATGAATCTTTTGTATATTCTCACCATAGCTACCTTTATTATATCGGCCGCACTACCCTGAATAGGTGCATTGATTGCATTTCGTTCGGCATATCCTCTTACAACGGCATTTCTTGAATTTATGTCAGGAAGATACCTTTTGCGCTTGAATATTGTCTCTATGTAACCTTTATCCCTTGCAGAACGCACACTCTCTTCCATATAGGCCTTAACTTTAGGATAGTTTTCGAAATATCCATCGATAAGTTCTTTTGCTTCCTTACGCTCTACATTCAGTCGTTCGGCAAGACCGAAGACAGATATACCATATATAATACCGAAGTTTGCAGTCTTGGCCTTGCTTCGCTGCTCTCTGGTCACATCTTCGATGTTTACCTTATATATCTTTGCAGCAGTAGCAGCATGGATATCCTGCTCCTCCCTGAATGCCTCAATCATGTTCTCATCTTCACTCAGGTGTGCCATTATTCTAAGCTCTATCTGTGAATAGTCGGCAGAGAAGAACTCGCAACCGTCGTCCGGGATGAATGCTTTTCTTATCTCCTTTCCGTCATCATCCCTAATAGGGATATTCTGCAGGTTAGGATTGCTTGAGCTTAATCGTCCTGTAGCCGTTACAGTCTGATTGAAAGATGTGTGTATTCTTCCGGTCTTCGGATTGATAAGCTCAGGCAGGGCATCAATGTATGTACTTAGGAGTTTCTTCAATCCTCGATAGTCAAGAATCTTTTCCACTATCTGATGTTTGCCTTTCAGACTTTCAAGAACCTCCTCTGATGTTACATACTGGCCTGTTTTGGTTTTCTTTGCCTTTTCTACAATCTTCAGTCTGTCGAAGAGTACCTCACCGACCTGCTTTGGTGAAGACACGTTGAATTCCATTCCGGCAAGCTTGTAAATTTCTTCTTCTATTTCGCGCATTCTAATGGTGAAATGCTTCGAGGTTTCCTTAAGTGCTTCGGTGTCTATTCTTACTCCGTTTCTTTCGATATAAGCAAGTACCGGAACCAAAGGCATTTCTATTTCTTCAAACAGTTCCTTTACTCCGTTGGTTTCAAGTTCCTTTTCAAGAATATTCTTCAGTTTGAGAGTTACGTCTGCATCCTCGCACGCGTATTTATATATATCAGTAGGAGAGAGGTCGCGCATGTTACGCTGATTCTTTCCCTTGGCACCAATCAGCTCTTCTATTTTTATGGTATCATATTTCAGGTACACTTCTGCCAGATAGTCCATGCCATGATGCAGTTCAGGCTGCAACACATAGTGTGCAATCATGGTATCGAACATTTTTCCTTTTATAGTGATACCATAGTTGCCAAGAACCATCATATCATATTTTATGTTCTGGCCAACCTTTAGAGAATTTTCATTTTCAAAGACAGGCTTGAATTTGTCTACCAACTTTTGTGCTTCTTCTCTGTCTTTCGGTACAGGAACGTAAAAAGCACTGTTTTCTTCGTAACTGAAGCTCATTCCCACCAGTTCTGCACTCATTGCATCGGTGTCAGTCGTCTCTGTATCTAAACTGAGAATATTCTTTGTAAGGATTATTCTTAAAAAATCATCTATTTTCTCCTCTGTATCAATCAGTTGATAGTCGTAGCTGATGTCTTCAAGCCTTCTGAGATTTGAATTTTTCTGTTCAACTGTATTATCATCAGCAAAAAATCCAAAGAGATCGCCTTGAAGAGGCTGCTTTTCCTGTACTGGTTTGGCTGATGTTTTCTTCTCATTCTTGAAAACTCTGTCAAGCAAGGAACGGAACTCCAGTTCTTCAAAAATGCTTCTTAGTTTTTCTTCATCCGGAGTTTCACGTTTCAGTGAGTCCATGTCAAGTTCTACGGGAACATCAATTTTTATAGTGGCGAGGAATTTGGAAAATTTTATCTTTTCGACATTCGATTCTACCTTTGTCTTTATCGCTCCTTTCAACTGGTCTGTATGTTCAAGCAGATTTTCGATACTTCCGAATTCCGAAATAAGTTTTTGTGCTGTTTTCTCTCCGACTCCCGGACATCCCGGTATATTATCTGACGAGTCGCCCATAAGTCCTAACATATCGATTACCTGACTGGTAGATTCTATATTGAATTTGGCCTTTACTTCCTCTATACCCATTATGTCGAATTCCTTGTCGCCATACTTTGGTCTGTACATGAATACATTCTCGCTCACCAACTGGCCATAGTCTTTGTCAGGAGTCATCATATAAGTAGTGATGCCTCTCTTCCCGGCTTCAGTGGCAAGTGTTCCGATAACATCGTCAGCTTCATATCCCGGAACTTCAAGGATAGGAATCCTGTAGGCTCTGATAATATCCTTTATAATAGGTACAGACTGTCTGATAGCCTCAGGCGTTTCTTCTCTCTGGGCTTTGTATTCCTTATATGCCTCGTGTCTGAATGTCGGGCCTGAAGGGTCGAATGCCACACCTATATGGGTAGGCGATTCTTTTTTCAGCACATCTTCAAGTGTATTTACAAAACCTAATATAGCAGATGTGTTGAAGCCTTTTGAGTTGATTCTTGGGCTTTTGATTAATGCATAATAAGCACGGTAGATTAATGCATAAGCATCGAGTAGAAAAAGTTTATCCATATAGTGTGAATTAATAATGAAATTTCATGTAAAAGTACAAAAAAATACCATATTCCCCGTTTTATTATTACTTTTGTACACTAATTTATTCCCGATGGACAGAGTAGATATTATAAAACAGCCTATTATACATGAATTAGAAGCTTTCAGAGAGCTATTTATATCATCATTGAAAAGTGACAATCCACTTCTTGACAATGTTCTTTCATATATAAAGAATAGAAGTGGAAAGATGATGAGGCCCATATTGGTTATGCTTATAGCCAAGACATATGGTATAATTGATGATTCTGTAAGACACGTTGCTCTGTCGCTTGAACTTCTTCATACAGCGAGTCTGGTTCACGATGATGTGGTGGACGAAAGCAGTGAGCGAAGAGGACAGCAGTCTGTAAATGCTGTTTACAATAACAAACTGTCTGTGTTGGTAGGTGATTATATCCTGGCAACCTGTCTGAAACATGCATCCTTGACAGGAAACATCAAGCTTGTGGAATTAGTTTCCAATCTCGGTCAGGAGCTTTCGTTGGGTGAGGTTATTCAGCTCGCCAACTTGTCAAACAAACAATTTTCTGAAGATGATTATTTCAATGTTATACGCAGAAAAACCGCTGCATTGTTTACTGCTGCTGCAGAATGTGGAGCGGTAGCTGTAGGTGCTTCTGAAAAAGACGCGAAAAGCGCAGCTGCTTTTGGAGAGATGCTCGGTATAGCCTTCCAGATAAAGGATGACATATTCGATTATTATGACGACGATGCCATAGGAAAACCTACCGGAAATGATATGGCTGAAGGTAAACTGACTCTCCCTGCTATATACGTCCTGAATAAGATGAAAGATAAGGCTCTCAATGATGTTGCATTACGAATCAGAGGAATGGAGGCTACGAAGGATGAAATAGGCTCTTTTGTTGAAACGGTAAAAAAAGAGGGTGGGATAGAGTATGCTGAAAAGGTAATGCGCGATTATCGCGACAAGGCTCTATCCGTATTGCCGGAGTATATGCCGCAAGATATCAGAGATGCTCTGACGGCTTATATAGATTATGTAATAGACAGGAAAAAATAATAAAAAAGGACGGTCACCCGTCCTTTTTTAATGCCCGTATATCAAGGTTAGAACAACTTGATATCCTCTCCTTGAATTTCAGAAAGCAGAAGATTTGCAATGCGGCTTGTACCGATTCGGAACAGTCCTTCGTTCAGCCATTCTTCACCTAACACCTCTTTTGCTATAGTGTAATACTTCAGTGCATCTTCCACAGTGTTTATTCCTCCGGCAGCCTTAAAACCTATTTTAATGCCTGTTTCGAGGAAGTATTCCTTAATAGCCTTACACATTACGAAAGCCGCTTCCGAAGTTGCTCCTACGCTTTCTTTTCCGGTAGAAGTCTTGATGAAATCCGCACCGGCATACATAGTCAGAATGGCAGCCTTCTTTATGTTTGAAGCACTTCCCAATACACCTGTTTCAAGAATGACTTTCAGTGTCTTTTCTCCGCATACAGCCTTCAGCTCCTCTATCTCATCGCACATCCCTTCATAATCTCCGCTAAGGAATTTGCCTACAGGCATTACGATGTCTATCTCGTCGGCACCTGCATGTATTGCCATGGCTGTTTCAGCTACTTTAACTTCAGTGAATGTCTGTGATGACGGGAAGCCTCCTGAAACGCATGCTATCTTGACGTCGTCCGCTTCAAGAGCATCGTTCACGATTTCTGCCATATTAGGGTAGACACAGATGGCGGCTACGTTTTTCAGGTCAGGATATTTGTCAACAAACTCATTAACTTTCTCTGTGAATTTAAGTATGCTTTCTTCGCTGTCTGTACATTTCAGACTTGTAAGGTCTACGCTGTTTAATAAAAATTTCTTTACATCTTTTGTATTGTTCTCATGAAGATATTTATTCAGAATATTATCCGTAGCGTATGTTATTTCATCGTCCTTTATGGCGGTGTTATACTTGTTCAGTGCCTCTGTATATTTATCGCTTGTAGGCATCTCATGTTCATGCTCGTGGTCATGTTCCTGTTCAAAATCGTAGATGTTTTCTTCGTTGTAACTCATAAGCATTATAGTTTTGGATTGTTTTTATGTCTGTCTTTATCTCTGGAAGTTTTCTTTTCGATGTTCTTCTTGAATGCTTCAGTAAGGTTCACGCCTGTCTGGTTTGCCAGGCAGAGCAGTACCCATAATACATCGGCCATTTCGTCTGCCGGATCCTGGTTTTCGCCTTCTTTGAACGACTGGTCGCCGTATTTTCTTGACATCACTCTGGCCAGTTCTCCAACCTCTTCGGTAAGAACCGCCATATTGGTAAGCTCGCTGAAGTATCTCACTCCGTATTCCTTTATCCAGTTGTCAACTGTTTTCTGGGCTTCATCAAGTGTCATAAACTATTCCTTATTTTTTGAATCTATCCATATTGTAACAGGACCGTTGTTAAGCAGCTCTACTTTCATGTCTGCCCCGAATTCACCTGTGCCAACTTCTTTACCCAATGCCTTGCTTACTTCGCAGCAGAAGTATTCATAGAGTGGGATAGCGGTCTCATGTCCGGCAGCTCTTATGTACGACGGTCTGTTTCCTTTTTTAGTAGAAGCCATCAGGGTGAATTGGCTTACGATTAGAATCTCACCGTTTATGTCCATGATAGATTTGTTCATCACTCCGTTCTCATCGTCGAACACTCTCAGTCCGATAACCTTTTTGCACAGCCAGTCGGCATCCTCTTTCGTGTCAGCTTCCTCTATACCTACAAGTATCATGAAACCTTCCTTTATTGCCGATTTGCACACACCGTTTATGGTTACGGATGCATAGCTTACTCTCTGTATAACTAGTCTCATATTCTGATAAAATTATTCCTTGTTTAATTCCTCTTTTACGGCCTTAGCTGAGGCTTCTCCTACTACTTTGGATAATTCCTCTATGCTGGCTTCCTTTATTCGCCTGACGCTCTTAAAAGCCTTCAGAAGCGCCGTTTTCTTTTTCTCTCCGATACCCTTGATATTATCAAGTGCAGATGCTATCTGGCTCTTGCTTCTCTTGTCGCGATGGAAGGTGATGGCAAACCTGTGTACCTCGTCCTGGATGTTTTCAAGCAGATGGAATAGGGGAGTTCCCTGTTTTATTCCTATGGTCTGAGGTGGAAATCCTGCAAGTACTTCAGATGTCCTGTGGCGGTTGTCTTTTGCCAGTCCAACGATTGGTATATTCAGGTGAAGTTCGTCTTCTATCACTTGTCTTACAACTTCCATCTGGCCTTTACCGCCATCTGTTAGAATAACGTCCGGTAATTCTCCCTGCTCGTCCAATATACGTGTGTATCTTCGTCTGACCACCTCCTGCATTGAAGCGTAATCGTCCGGTCCTTCCACAGTCTTTATTATGTATTTTCTGTAGTCCTTTTTGCTTGGTTTTGCTTTCTTGAAAACCACGCAGGCGGCTACTGCATCCGACCCCTGAATGTTCGAATTGTCGAAACATTCTATGTGGACAGGCATTTTCTCCAGATGAAGCTGCTCCTGGATTTCCTTCATTAGTCTTACGCTTCTTTGTTCCGGATTAAGCTTTTCTGCCTGTTTCAGGCGGTCTACCTTATACTGTTTTACGTTTAGTATGGACAGTTCTAGAAGATGCTTTTTGTCACCTCTCTGCGGTACTGTGAATGTTACACCATTCATCTCCATATCCAGTTCGAACGGAACGATTATTTCCTTCGATTTGCTCTGGTATCTTTCGCGCATTTCCACAATACCCAACTGCAGAAGCTCCTCTTTCGTTTCGTTCATCCGCACTTTATATTCGAATGTGAAGGCCTGGTTGATACATCCGTTCGTGATGTGCAGATAGTTGATATATGCCACACCCTCGTCGGTTTCTATAGAGAATACATCAATATTATGCAGCACAGAACTTACCACCTCGCTCTTCGATCTGTAGCTTTCCACAAGGTCGTATTTCAGCTTTATCTTATGAGCCTCTTCAAACTTAAGTTCGCTTGCCAGCTTCTGCATCTCGTCCATCAGCTTATCGCTTATGATTCGCGTATTGCCTTTCAGAATCTCTTTTATCTCTGCTATCTGCTTCATGTATTCTTCATGGCTTTGAAGTCCTATGCATGGTCCTTTGCAATTCTTGATATGATATTCCAGGCAAACCTTGAACTTACCCTGCGATATGTTTTCCGGCGTAAGAGCCAGATGACAGGTGCGCAGATTGTATAGCTTCTTTATCAGTTCCAATACGGCCATCATCGAAGGAACATGACTGTACGGACCGAAGTATGTACCTTCTTTTCTGATTATCTTCCGTGTCTTGAAAACACGTGGAAAATACTCGTTGCTGATACAGATGGAAGGGTAACTCTTGTCGTCTTTAAGCAGAACGTTGTATCGTGGCTTGTATTTCTTGATAAGGTTATTTTCCAGCAGTAATGCATCCTCTTCAGAATTTACCACGATGTATTTTATATCCGCAATCTTGCTTACCAGAATCCTTGTCTTTGCAGATTGGTGTTCCTTGGCAAAATACGAATATACACGCCTCTTAAGATTCTTTGCCTTGCCCACATAAATGATGGTACCTTCCGTATTCAGGTATTGATAAATCCCCGGACTGTCCGGCAGGTTCAGGACAATTCCCCTAAGATAGTCGCTCGTTTTAAGTTCCTCTTTCGAATCCATTATTGCTGAAAAATGATTTAGAGTTCAAGTATCGTTGTAACATCAACATCAGAAGGGAAGGCCTTTCTTCCGTTAAGGTCTTTCAGCTCTATAACGAAGTTGATGTATGTTTCTTTTGCTCCGGCTTTCTTTACCAGTCTGTGTGTGGCAGCCATGGTTCCACCTGTAGCAAGAAGGTCATCGTGAAGCAGTACCACATCGTCTTCGCTGATGGCATCCTTGTGAAGCTGGATAGTATCAGTTCCGTACTCCTTTTCGTAAGTCTCTTCTATAACCTCTGCAGGAAGTTTTCCCGGTTTGCGGGCCATGATAAATCCGGCACCAAGTCTTGCAGCCAAGGCACCGCCAAGGATAAATCCTCTTGACTCTATGCCTATCACTTTAGTGATGCCTTTATCCTTGTACATCTCGTACAGTTCGTCTATCAGACCGCTAAGGCACTCGCTGTTTTTGAATAGGGTAGTAACGTCGTAGAACAGTATTCCCGGTTTTGGGAAATCAGGAATCTCACGAAGGTTCTTTCTTAAAGTTTCTTTGTTCATTGATTTGGGTTTTATTTGTTCATGCCTTAAAGTTTTACGTTAACCACGCTTTATGCCTTAAGGCGTTTTCCTTTATTTTCAATGCTTTATGGGTGTTCCTTAAATAAATTGTTTCACGTGAAACATAGCTTTTATCGTCCCATTAGTACTAGTAATACATTGATGTCGCTAGGGGAAATACCCGGTATTCGGCTTGCCTGTGCCAATGTTTCAGGGTCTATCTTCTTTAGCTTCTGTCTTGCCTCGGTTGACAGTGACTGGAGAGTATCATAGTCGAACTTGCCTTTTATCTTGATTGATTCCAGACGGTGTATCTTGTCGGCTATCATTCTCTCACGGTCGATGTATCCCTTGTATTTTATCTGTACTTCGGCAGCCTCGATAATATCTTCCTTGCGGTCTTCTATTCTGTCGAGTACAGCCTTGAATGCCGGCACAAGAGGTGCGATATTTTCTATCGTAATCTGTGGGCGGCTTATCAGGTCTATTAGCTTACATCCGTGAGCCAGTCTTGCAGTTCCTAACGCTTCCAGACCATCGTTTATCTTGTCGGCCTTGATAGAGTAGGTCTTGGTGAATTCCACTATCTTCTCTATCTCTTCACGCTTCTTACAGAGGATGCCGTATCTATCCTGTTTTGCAAGTCCGAGCTTATAAGCTTTTTCTGTAAGTCTGAAGTCGGCATCATCCTGTCTCAGCAAGATTCTGTATTCGGCTCTTGAAGTAAACATACGGTATGGTTCGTCCACACCTTTTGTCACAAGGTCGTCTATCAGTACGCCGATATAAGCTTCGTCTCTTCCCAATACGAAAGGCTCTCCGCCATGACAGTTGATATGAGCGTTTATACCTGCAATGATACCCTGACCGCCTGCTTCCTCGTAACCGGTAGTACCGTTCACCTGACCTGCAAAGAACAGGTTCTTGACGATTTTTGATTCGAGCGTATGCTTGAGTTGGGTAGGGTCGAAGTAGTCGTATTCTATTGCATATCCCGAGCGGTAAAGCACTACATCCTTGAAGCAAGGAATCTTCTTCAGGGCCTCAAACTGGATTTCCATAGGTAGGGAAGAGGAGAACCCGTTGAGGTAGAGTTCCTGGGTAGTTTCTCCTTCCGGTTCCAGGAAAAGCTGGTGTTGCGGTTTGTCCGGGAAAGTTACTATTTTCGTTTCTATACTCGGGCAGTAGCGAGGGCCGATACTCTGGATTTGTCCGTTGTAAAGAGGGGAGTCCGCCAGTCCGTTTCTCAGTGTGGCATGAACCTCTTCGTTAGTAAGACAAGTCCAGCATTGAAGTTGTTTAAGCTGTCTTGGCTCGCTTATGAATGAAAATCTGTGGAAATCATTCTCGCCGTCCTGAGTTTCCATCAGGTCGAAGTGTACGCTTCTTGCGTCTATTCTCACCGGTGTACCTGTTTTCATTCTTCCGGCAGTGATGCCATGTCTGGTTATAGACTCAGTAAGATGATAAGAGGCAGGCTCTGCGCAACGTCCTCCGGCGAGCATCTTGCGTCCTATGTGCATAAGTCCGTTGAGGAACGTACCCGCTGTGAGAACAATACATTTGGCATAGAATGTCACACCCCAGCAAGTGGTCAGTCCTTTAACTTCCCCGTTCTCGATTATAAGTTCTTCCACTGTGTCCTGCCATATATGCAGGTTAGGAATGTTCTCAAGAATCTCTCTCCATGCCCATATGAATTTGCCTCTGTCGCACTGCGCGCGAGGGCTCCACATGGCAGGACCTTTCGAGCGGTTCAGCATGCGGAACTGTATGGCAGTCTTGTCTGTCACCAATCCCATGTATCCGCCCAAAGCGTCAATCTCTCTTACTATCTGTCCCTTTGCAATACCACCTACCGCAGGGTTGCAGCTCATCTGTGCAATCTTGTTCATGTCCATTGTTATCAGACATGTCTTGGACCCAAGATTGGCTGCTGCCGCAGCAGCTTCACAACCTGCATGACCGGCACCGATTACAATAACGTCGTACTTAAATTCCATTGAATTATGATGTTTGTTACTGGTTGCAAAATTAGTGAAAATTATCGTTGTTTTTCCCCTTGCAAATATCATTTAACAAAGTAGGGCGAGAATTTCTCGCCCTACCTGTTTTCGTTCTAATTATTTCATTTCCTTAAGCATATCCAGTGCCTTGTTCTCGGCCGCTTCCATTATCTCTCTTTCTCCCGGTCCCTTGTCGTTTATTCCGCACAGGTGCAGGATTCCGTGGATAATAACGCGGTTCAGTTCCGTATCGTATTCCGCACCGAACTGTTCGGCATTCGTCCTTACTGTGTCAAGGCTGATAAACAGGTCGCCTGATATTCGCTTGCCTTCGCAATAGTCGAAAGTGATGATGTCAGTGTAATAATCATGTTGCAGATACTGTCTGTTCACCTCCAGAATCTTCTCGTCCGAGCAGAAGATGTAGGCAATCTCTCCCACGCGCAAACCGTACGAGGCGGCTACTGCCTTTATCCATTCTGTAGTTTCTCTTTTTTTGATGTCGGGCATTTCAACCCCGTCTGTCTGATAAGTTATCATATGTCGTTTTTTTATTTATAGAATCCTTTTTTTTGCGTGTCTGAACGCCTCAAAAAAAACGCCTCGTCATTTCATTCAAAATGCTTCGTCGTTTTTATTAAAATGACGAAGCGTTTTATCCGAAGAATAAATAGCATATAAATATGGCTGAAATTATTCCTGCCAAGTCTGCCAATAATCCGCAAGGAACAGCATGTCTTGTCTTGCTTATTCCTACACTTCCGAAATAAACGGCAAGGATATAGAAAGTGGTATCTGTAGAGCCTTGGAAGATACAAGCCATACGTCCTACGAACGAATCTGCACCGTATGTTGTCATTGCATCAACCATGAGTCCGCGGGCCCCGCTTCCGCTCAATGGCTTCATAATAGCAGTAGGCAGTGCCGCTACAAACTCGCTGTCTATTCCGCACCAGCCGACCAATGTGGCTACTCCGTTGATGATATAATCCATGCTTCCCGAAGCGCGGAACACCCCTATCGCTACAAGTATGGCTACCAGATATGGTATGATTCTTACGGCTGTGGTAAATCCTTCTTTCGCACCCTCAACAAACGCATCGTAAACATTTACTTTCTTGCGTATTCCTGCAAGAATAAAACCGATAATAATCAGAAACAGGAATACATTTGCAGTCGTAGTGGAATATACGTCAATCATCTCTCTTGAAAGCGTGGTGAAAAAATATATTATACCTGCTATGAACAGGCTGGCTCCACCAAGAAACAGCAGTATAGTTCTGTTCAGAAGATTGATTTTCTGATAAACGCTTACTGCGATAATGCCTGCCAGGGTTGAAAAGAACGTAGCAAGCAGTATCGGCACGAACACATCTGTAGGCTGTGCGGCTCCAAGTTGCGCTCTGTAAACCATTATGCTTATCGGAATAATGGTAAGTCCGGAGGTGTTCAGTACGAGGAACATTATCATCGGATTGCTTGCAGTGTCCTTTTTTGTGTTCAGCTCCTGAAGTCCTTCCATAGCTTTCAGTCCTAACGGAGTGGCGGCATTGTCCAGTCCCAGCATATTGGCTGCAAGATTCATGAATATACTTCCTGTCACAGGATGTCCTTTGGGTATATCGGGAAACAGCTTCGTGAACAGCGGACTCAGTACCCTTGAGAACATATTTATCACTCCCCCAAGTTCCCCTATTTTCATAATACCGAGCCATAAAGACAACACCCCTGTCAGTCCCAGTGAGATGTCGAACGCAGTCTTAGCTGAGTCAAAAGTCGAATTGATGATAGCCGGAAAAACGCCTGTGTCGCCCATAAAGACAAGTCTTACTGCTGCCACTACGAATGCGATAAGGAAAAATGCTATCCAGATGTAGTTCAATACCATAAATCGTTTGTAGTTTTTTTTGTTATAAGTCCGTTAGAAAAATCTTTTACAAAAATAAGTATTTTAATCAGAAAAAGATAATTTTGCCGTTACTTAAACTCGCAAACTTAAAAACTTACAAACTCAAAAATATATGTTCAAGTTTAAATATTTACGTTGGACTCTGCTCCTGCTGCTCTTTCTGTTTGTAATTCTCTCGTCGCTGAATGTCGGTGTCGCAGAGTTTTATTCACGTAGTATTTATCCGTCATTGTCATATGTGCTTTCTGCATTATCATCCGTTGTGCCGTTTTCTCTTGATGAGGTAGGTATATTTTTGATGATATTGTCGGTCGTAGTATTTCCGTTTGTATGGCGGATACGCAGAAAACAGAAATGGAAAACGGTTCTATTGCGTGAGGCAGAAATATTTTTATGGATATACGTGTGGTTTTATATCGGTTGGGGAATAAATTATTATCGTGAGAGTTTTTTCACAAGAGCCGGTGTCTCTCCTGCTAAATACGATGAACATCGTTTTAAAGATTTTCTGTATTCATATACCGACAGTCTGAACAGATACTGTTGCAATATTGATACCGTATCTGCAGAGCATGTTCATGAGGAGATAAAATTATCTTACAAAAAAGTGCCTGATGTCTATGGGCTTACCACTCCCCGTTCGTATCAGCATCCAAAGACACTGCTTTTCAATTCCCTTTATTCCGGTTCCGGAGTTCTCGGATTTATGGGACCGTTCTTTGCCGAGTCGCATATCAATATGCAGATTACTCCATTGGAATATCCATTTACATATGCTCACGAACTTTCCCATCTCTTGGGAATAAGCAGCGAGGCGGAAGCAAACCTTTGGGCATACCAGACTTGTCTTCTTTCTTCCGATGCAGAGATTAAGTACAGTGGTTATTTCGGTCTCTTTCCATATGTGCTGATGAATGCGCGAGGTTTGTTGAACGAGGAGGATTATAAAAACTGGATTTCCTTTGTCCGACCGGAAGTGATAAAACAGTATAAGGAGAAGCGCGAGCATTGGTCCTCTCTCTATAGTCCGTTGCTTGGCGAAATTCAGTCGGCAATGTATGAATTCTATCTGAAGGGTAACAGAATTTCGTCCGGACAGAAAAATTATGCCGAGGTTATCGGTCTTTTGTTGTCGTTGCCCGATGAAGGTATAAAAATGCTTGCTGAGAATTGAAAAAATCGGGTATCTGTACGTGGTGACTCTGATTTTTTAATTCTCGCAAGCCTGTCAATAGCTGTATTATATACTATTTTATAGCATTTTATTAATAAAATATTCGTAATACAGCACTATATGTAACATAAGTATTAAGAATGTTTGCGCGTGGCTGTCTTTTTGATATTATCTGTTTGGGGATAATTATTGGCAATCCGGAGAAAAATCCAGATTCAGCCTTCCGGTTGCCCTTAAATACTCGGTTTCATAAATTTTATACTGTGTTTGTGCTTCGATGAGATTGCTTTTCGCCTGTTTCCACTGCGACTGTGCATCGAGCAAGTCAGTAAGCAATGCCATCGAAACATTGTATTTGTTATTGGTAACTCTCAAATTCTCCTCCGCCTGTTTAAGTCCAACTTCTGCTGTCCTGATAAGTTGGAATCCGTCGTAAACATTTTTCAGAGCGCTTTGAGCTTCCAAAGTCATAAGCCGTGAGTTCCTGCTTAATTCCAGTTCTGCATTCTTGAAATCAAGCTTTGCTTTTTTCACTTTCTTCAGATTTGCACCCCACTCGAATATCGGAATATTCAAAGACAACATTACAGCCCCTAACCCATCGCGGAATTCCTGCGAGTACGGCATCATGGTTCCGTTGCCTGCGTCAACCATACTGTTAAGCTTGATATTGCCGTAATATGTATATCCTGCTACAAGTCCTACTGTCGGCAGCATGTTTGCACGCGACATCTGTATCTGCTTTTGAGTAGCATCCATTTGATGCTTGAGTAGATTGAGTTCAGGTCGTCCGTTAATATCCGCTGTCAGAAGTCCCGGCTCATTAACGTGTATCGTTGTGTCGGTAAGTTCAAGTTCTGCATTTGAGTCAATGCCGGTAATTCTGCATAGTGACATGCGGCATAAGTCCTCTCCGTTCTTAGCCTTCTGTATCTGGTATAAAATGTCACTCCTGCTTGCCTCTATCCTCAGAAGCTCATTCTCTGTGCTCAGCCCTGCCCCGACAGCGGTTTTCACTTGAGAATACAGCGACTCCATCTGTTCTTTATAACTGTCCAGCATTTTTACCTTTTGTCTGACGGCAATCAGTGTCCAGTAAGCATTGTCGGCTTCTACCAGCACGTCCATCATTGTCATCCTTTTCTGTTCGGCTGCTATAGACTCTCCCAGTTTTGAGAGTTTCTTTCCTGTCATTATCTTCCCTCCTGCATACAGTGGTTGAGTAAGGGTTATTCCTGCCATATACATTCCTCGCATTCTGAGGTCCATACCCATCATGTCCATATCCGGAAATACGTATGTTCCAGTGGCTGAAGCCTCAAATTTCGGAAGGAAAGCCGAAGTCGCTATTTTATTGTCCAGTTGCGACTGCTGGTATTTATGTTCAGTCTGTTGCAGAGATTCGCTTTGCGCTAAAGCCATTTCCCGGCATGAAGCCAGGCTTAGCTTTATTGTTTCCTGTGCTTTTACGTTTATATTCTGGATAAACATAAAAACAGTTGTTGTAAATAATATTTGAAAAAGTCTGTTTATCATTTTTATAAAGATTGATGTATGTGATTAAGCTTTCTTTATATTGAAAAGTACCGTATAGAAGATAGGCAACAATATCAATGTGATAAGTGTACCTGCTGCCAATCCTCCCATTATGGTGATAGCCATTGAGCTATACATCGGGTCGGTAATGAGAGGTATCATACCTACAATTGTGGTAAGTGATGCCATCAATACCGGGCGAACTCTGGATACGGTAGCTTCGATTACTGCTGTATATGGCAGTTTCTTTTCTTCTGTCTGCAGTCTGTTAATTTCGTCCACAAGTACAATCGCATTCTTGACCATCATACCTATCAGCCCCATCATACCTATAATTGCCATAAATGTCATAGGCTGGTTTGTTATCAATAACGAAGGAACGATACCGCAAAATACGAACGGGAAGCATATCAGAATGAGTATAACCTTTTTCCAACTGTTGAACAGCAACAGAAGTATGGCAAGTATAATGAAGATGGTAATAGGTACATATTTCATTAGGTTGCTGATAGCTTCTCCCTGTATTTCTCCTTCGCCTACCCATCTCATGCTGTATCCTGCCGGTAAGTCAATAGCTTCAATCTCCTCTTTTATTGATTCCACTACTTTTGCCGGTGTGGCTTCGTCAATTTCTGAGTTAGGGTCACATTCTGCCTCTATAACCCTTTGTCCGTTTAGGCGCATAACGATGTCTTCATCCCATTCCATAGTTATTTCTTCAGCGACACGGCTTAGAGGAGTTGCACGGAATATCTTGTCCTGCAGCTCGCTCATCCCTTTCCCTCCTGCAATGGCCGAGTTAAGCTCGTCATTAGACAGATGAAGGTTCATCATGCTCCATACAGGAATATCATTCAAATCGTCTATACGGCTTCCGTCTTCGTTTCTGACAAGCATGTTTACCACGATAGTCTTGTCCTGATCATTGATTGCCCCTACAGGCATTCCGTCTGTGGCAGCCATAAGGGCATTGGCAATATCACTTCTTCCTACTCCTGAACGCAGCGCATCCTGTTGTAAATATTTTGTGACGTACGATTTACCGTATGGCTTCCAGTTGTTTTGTACGGAATACGGGTCAACGTACTCGCATTTTCTCATTATATCCTCTGCCTTGCTGCTCAATTCTTTCAGCACGGCAGGGTCCGGTCCGGCGAATTCCACCTCTACAGTATGTGATGTGGAGATTGAGAAATTATACTTCCTGCAACGTAAGTATGCGTCAGGATATTTTTCTCTCAATTCACGTCTTACTTCGGGTATCTGTTTCACTACCGTATTATAGTCTTTGCAGTCGATAATCAGTTCACCGTAACAGTCGCCTCCGGATGTCATCGGTCTGACAAGACAATAATGTGCAGGTGCGCTTCCCTGACTGACAGCAATTCTTTCTATATCCTTGCGTTCGGACAACAGATTGCTCATCTCCAGAAGTTTGTTCCGTACCACATCCGGACTGGTGGCGGAAGGGAAAAAGCATTCCACTACATACTGTTTATAGTCGAAATCAGGGAAAAACAGATTTTTGACTTTGTTCATTCCGGCAAAACACAATATAAGTATTGCAAATGCAACTCCTATGGCCGTTTTTTTGTATTCTATAAGTCGTGATATAGTGCCACGTACAAACTTGTGTACAGGTGAATTCATTACTGTTTTATTACCATTTTCGGCAGTATGTTCCCTTGCCGGCAACCATATCTTTGCGCATACAGGTACTTGCACAAGAGCCAGTATCCAGCTTGCCAGAAGGCTTACGCATAATACCAGGAACAGGTCGCCTGAATACTCTCCTGCCGAGTCAGGCGACAGATAGACACACAGAAATGTGGACGCAGCAATGATGGTGGCACCGAGCAGTGGCATGGCTGTGTTCTGCCCTATTCTGTAGAGGTAGTTCTTTGGCGCAAGTCCTCGTTTTTTGTCAATAAGAATACCGTCCATTATAACCACAGCATTGTCCACAAGCATACCCATAGCCACTATGAATGCTCCCAATGATATTCGTTGAAGTGTGGTTCCGCATACCAACAGTATAGGGAAAGATACGGCTACTGTAAGTATCAGACCGAATCCGATAATAAGACCGCTACGGAACCCCATAGTGAATATCAGTACCAGTATTACTATGGCTACTGATTCCACCAGATTCCACATGAAAGAAGAAATGGCATCCTCCACTTTATCAGGCTGGAAAAATATCTTCTCTGTGTTCATTCCCACCGGGATATTCTTCATTACTTCATCAAGACGCTTATCGACAGCCTTTCCTACGTCAGGTACTATGGCCGACGATTCCATTGCTATACAGATTGCGAGCGCCGGCTTGCCGTTGACGAAGAAACCGTTCCTTTGAGGCTCGGAGTATGTCCTTTCTATTTTGGCTATATCTCCTAATCTTAAAGTTTTGCCGTCAGTAGTCTGTATCAGAAGATTCCTGATGTCGTTTTCATCCTTGCTTTCCGAGTCCACATAAATAGGAATAAGCTCGTTTCCGCTCTGATATTTTCCGGCATTTACAGTCTTGAATGCTCCCTGCAAAGTGGACATGATTTGTGTAGGTATCACTCCGTTTCTTGAAATCTGTTCTTTTGACAGAGTGATATTTATTACCTCGTCACGGTTTCCTACAATATTTATTCGTTTAACGCCTTTTACGCCGGACAGTTCACGCTTTATCATTTTGGCGTATTTGTACATTTCAGGATAATCATATCCGTCGGCGGTAAATGCGTAGAAGATACCGTAAACGTCCATCATGTCGTCTATCACTATAGGGTCATAACATCCCTGTGGAAGTCTGGATGATGCATCGTTTACCTTGCGGCGTAGCAGGTCGAAATGCTGTTCCAGATCTTTGGTAAGGACGGTCATCTGGAATTCCACCGTAAACATTGCCATTCCGTTTCTGCATTCGGTCTTTATCTTGTTTACGTCAGGCAGTGCCCGCAATTCCTCTTCCATCATCAGAGCTACTTTAAACTCCGTTTCGTGTGCGCTTGCTCCCGGATATGGTACTATGACCATAGCCTGCTTTGCTGAGACTGCCGGGTCTTCAAGCTTAGGCATCTGGATGAAGGAAAGTATTCCGGCAATTATTATAGCTGTTACGAACGACCAGAATTGCATTGGCCGTTTCATAAAGTATTCTGTAATTCTTATCATATCAGTCCTCCGACATTACTTTTTTCAGGTTGCTCTATGACAGTTACTTTCTCTCCTTCCTGTAGTGAGTTTACACCTGCACGTACAATCTTTTCTGTTCCGTCAAGGCCTTTTGTTACTACAACCTGTTCTCCTGAAAAGTTATTATCAATGGTTATAATTCTTTTCTCTATTGTGGAATCCTCTTTCAGTACCCATACACATGAGTTGTCACTGCTCTTGAATATCGAACAGGCAGGAATCTTAAATCCATCCTTACTGTCATTCCCTTCATTTATAGTCAGACGTACCTCAATGTTCATTCCGGGAGTAATCTGTCTTTCCGGTTTTTCTCTGAATTTAATGATTAGCTGATATAACTGGTTTCCGTCGGCTTTTGGTGACAGGCTTAAAAAGTCCATAGGATATGTCCGTGATTCTTTTTCCGATGAAACCATACAGTCGTAGCTTGCTACATTGTCAATATTTTTAAAAGTATTTGACGGCAAATCCGTTTTTACTTCCAGGTGCGATACGTCCAGGAAAGTAAACATTGCGGTACCTGCATCAACCATCTCAGCAGGTGAGAAATTTACCGATTGTATGTATCCGTCTTCCGGTGCATACAGTCTGGTATATTCCAGTTTGTTTTTGTTTACCTGCAACTGCACTCCAAGTTGTCTGAATCCGGCAGATGCCTTTTCATAATCATTTGCAGAAACACTTTTCTGTTCAAACAGCTTTCTTGTTCTTGCCACTTCGTCTTTCAGCTGGTCGTATTGTATCTGCAATGCTTCTACACCGAGTTTATAATCCTCGTCGTCAAGTTCGGCAAGTAACTCACCTTTGCTTACATAATCCCCTTCTTTTACGTGAATACTTTTTATCTGTCCGGCAGTTTTAAATCCCAGACTTATTTCATGTGCCTCACGTACAATTCCTGGATAACTTTTGGTTGTTGTTTTACATGATGGCACAGGAGTCGTTATTTCAACACTGTGAATAGGTAAAGATGTTTTTTTCTGTTCGCTGCATGAACACAACAGGCATAGCAGTAATGCCGGCAGACATAGTAATTTTCTTCTTTTCATTATCAATATGCTTTTTATGTTTATAATATGCTTTTTAATGATGCAAAATTGAGTATTTATTTATTCTCTTGCATTATCAAAAAGAACAGTAAATTGGTCTGAAGGATTGAAACATTATGCGTTCACGCTTATTTTTCATATATTTGTTCTTCAAAAGGTACAATATGATTTTAATATGAAGAGTGATAATATTATTTTGCCCCTGAATTTAAGTGATTTGTCGGTACAGCCCGGAGCGCTACATATCGACAATAAGTTCATACTTATTGATAATTTTGATGATATGGGTAATGAGGAAAACACCAAAGGATTGTCATTTGTCAATTACCCTATGAAATTATCTTTTACAATATCTATTCTTATACTTTCCGGAGGAATAAGGGTGAAAATCAATCTGGAAGATTTTGAGGCGCGAGCTGGCGATGCCATTACTGTATTTAAAGGTAATATAGGTGAATTTTGCAGTCTGCTGCCCGATACACGTATGGCTGTAATAGCTTTTTCCGATGATTTTTTCAATGTGGTGAAAAATATTGACACGGCACTTTCCATACAGCAGCATATTTATACCAATCCGGTATTGCATCTTGACAGAGGATTCATTGATGAGGCTTTGGATATATACAAAAGGATGAAATCGAAACTGGCTGAGACCGATAATTTATTTCGCGAAGGTGCTTTGCACGGCTATACCCAGGTTTTGATGTACAACGCCTATAATTATTTCACCAAAATGAAGAATAATGTTGAGGATTCTGCTGAGTATAATAGAAATCAGGAAATCTATAAACGTTTTATGCAGGCAGTACAGAAGAATTATATGAAGGAACGCAGTATAACATTTTATGCTGATGTATTATGTATTTCCCCAAAATATCTTTCTCAGGTTATTAAGAATGTTACTGGAAGACTGGCCGGTGGGTGGATAACGGATTATGTGATTTTGGAGGCAAAAGCATTGTTGAAAAGCAATAAATATACGGTACAGGAGGTGTGTGATATGCTTAATTTTGCCAATCAGTCTTTCTTCGGGAAGTATTTTAAGAGGAAAACAGGTATGTCTCCAAAGGCTTATATGAAGAGTTAAAAATAACGGACAGAATTGTTTTTACGCAATCCTGTCCGTTTCATTATTTTCTGTTCTGTATATGTTATGGCATGAATGCATCCATTATTTCTGTTGGTCTGCCATCCTCTGTAAATGCGCCGAGACGGTATTTGTTAGGTTTGCATTCAGGTTCCCAATAGAATACACCTTTGCAAATGCCATCAGTGCTTTCAATACATTTTGTGATTAACTTTCTCAGCAGTTTGTAACCTTTATTCAGTGTTTCCTTGTTGGCTAAGTTGCCATTATCGTCCGCACATTCCATTCCGGTCTCTACTATCATCACATCACAATTATATCTCTCGTTTACGAGTCTTATATTCTCAATACAATCGTTTATGGTCTTTTCCGGAGTATATTCCGGTTTTTCCATCATTGTCCAGTAAGGATAGATAGACATTCCTATCATGTCCCATTTGCCACCGTTTGCCTTCAGTTCATCGAAGAACCAGCGATACAGTTCTTTGTCGTATCCATTGTCGAGATGCACAATAACTGTAGAACCCGAAAAAACTGATTTTACAGCGTCATATCCGGAGTTAATAAGCTCTGCCAGGTTTTTCCGGTTCATTCTGAATTTTACAGCAGTTGATTTGCTTCCCGACTCTTTTACATCACATTCGCGGATATCATATGAAGCACCGCTTGTTTCCGGATTCTCATCCCAAAGCATACCCGGACGTATCTCATTGCCTACCTGTACCCATTTAGGAGTGATTCCTTCTGCTTTCAACGCTTCAAGAACATCTTTAGTATGGTCTGCCATTGCTGTCTTCAGTTTGTCAAAGCTGAGATTTTTCCATGCCGCAGGCTTATGCTGTTGCCCCGGGTCTGCCCACCAGTCACTGTAATGGAAATCCACCATCAGTTCCATTCCGTTTTCCTTCGCGCGGCGTGCCAGCTTAAGCATATCTTCCTTGCTGCTCCAACCTTCTTTAGGATTAACCCATACACGAAGACGGATAGCATTAAGACCAAGTTCTTTCATCAGTGAAGTACATTCCTTTTCCTCTCCTTTTTTATTGTAGAATTTGTGGCCCTGTGATTCCATTTCTGTAACCCAGCTGATGTCTGCACCCTTATAGAAAGGCTCATAATCTTCTTTTTCTGCCGAATATTCCGTTACAGGTATTTCAAACTCTCCTGTCTTCAATCCCTTGGCCGACGCGCGAAGACGAATCTTGCCGAGTTTCTCTCCTGCTTGTAGTATCACTGTCAGCATTCCGTTGAATGCATGCATCTCCGGTTTGTGGAACAAGTCAAGGCATGTAGGGTCACCATTGGCTGAGGCTCTGTACTTGCCGGCACCATCAACACGGAAGTTCACTAAACGTCCGTCTGTAGGACAGAGATTGCCATCCTTGTCTTCAATACGAAGAGTAACGTAAGCTAAATCTTTACCATCGGCTTTAAGACTTGTGTAGTCTGAAACAAGTTTTATACGGTAAGGCTTTCCTGCGGTATGTAAGGATTTTTCAGCGGCTTTACTACCGTTGCTGTTGTAAGCAATGACTTTTAATTCTCCCGGCTGATATTTCACATTATGCCACATCAGACGGTAGCGGTTCACTACTGTAGAGTCATTCTTTGTCCTTATTCCCTGGCTAACCCCGTTTACGAACAGTTCAGCCGAAGGATAATTGGTATATACGAATACAGGCACGTCCTTTCCTTCATGTCCTTCCCAGTTCCAGTGTGGCAGTATATGCAGAGTTTCAGCATCCTTGTTCCATACACTTTTGTAGAGATAATATCGGTCTTTAGGAATAGACGCAAGGTCAATTATACCGAACATGGAGCTATGGTTAGGCCATGCATCGGTGTCGTATGGGCTTGGTTCGCCAAGATAGTCGAATCCGGTCCATACGAACTGTCCTATAGTCCATTCATGGTCTTCTGCAAGTGCGAAATCTATATCAGGAATGTTTGACCATGAACAGTATTCAAGGTCGTACGAAGAAGACTGGTGGTCATCGTATTTGGCGTCTGCCTTGCTTTCAGCCGGTAATTTATATACTCCTCTTGAACTAACGGTTGAAGATGTCTCAGAGCCTAAAACTATGTTTTGAGGCAGTCTTTCATACGCTTCTTCATAGCGATGTGCACGATAGTTGAATCCCGGGATATCAAGCATAGCTGCAAATCCATTGTTCAGTACACAGCTCACCTGGTCCATACCGCATGTAACAGGGCGTGTAGGGTCTTCCCTATGACAAATATCCTGTAGGAATTTTGCTACTTTATAACCCTCAGGACTACACTGTGTAGGCACTTCATTACCGATACTCCACATCACGACACATGCATTGTTACGATACTGTCTGAGCATGTTTACCATATCTTTTTCAGCCCATTCGTTGAAGAAACGATGATAGCCGTTGTCGCATTTTGCTATGTCCCATTCATCAAAAGGCTCAATCATCATCATAAAGCCCATTTCATCACATAGCCTTACAAGTTCCGGAGCAGGCATATTATGAGCAGTTCTGATAGCATCGCATCCCATATCTTTTAAAAGTCTCAGTTGATGACGCAGAGCAGATACATTTACGGCTGCTCCAAGCGGACCTAAGTCATGGTGATTGCATACTCCCTGAAACTTACGGTGTTTCCCGTTAAGGAAGAAACCCTTGTCGGCTATATACTCTATTGTTCGTATTCCAAATGTTGTGGAATATGTGTCCTGCAGAGTTCCGTCTGCGTAAATCTCTGAAACAGCCTTGTAGAGATTAGGTTCTTCAGGTGACCATAACAATGGATCGTTCACAACAAAATTCTGTGTGAACGGCTGTCCGTGATTTATAAATCCCTGGTTGTTCTTGACGGCAACTACCTTGCCTTCAGGGGAATATATTCTGGTGATTACTGTCAGTTTCTTTTTATCAGCATTTTTAATCTCTGTGCGAAGATTTACAGAAGCGTAATCCTTTCCTACATGAGGTGTAGTAATCTGTGTACCCCATACCGGAACATGTATCTTTTCTGTAGTTATTACATGCACATTTCTGTAAAGTCCGGCACCCGGATACCATCTTGAAGACTGAGGCCTGTTTTCAAGGCGTACGGCAAGAATGTTGTTTTTACCATCCTTGTTAATGAGGCTTGTAACGTCGCAGTGGAATGAGTTATATCCCAAAGGCCAGAAACACGCTTCCTGTCCGTTGACATATACACGAGCCTCACTCATTGCTCCATCGAATACAAGGGTAGTCTGTTTGTCCTTATCTACGTTGAATGTGGCCCTATACCATCCCACACCTACGTATGGCAGTCCTCCTGTACGTCCTGTCTTTACAGAAGCCTGTGTTTCAAAGTTCTGGGTAATGGCTACATTCTGCAAGTCATTGTTTCTGTCGAACGGACCGAATATAGCCCAGTCATGAGGAACTGTTACATTTTCCCATTTGCTGTCATTATAGTCAGATTTCTCTGCTCCTGATGCCTCATCTTTAAAGAATTTCCATCCCTTTTCGAGGGTCTCAATGTTTCTTTGGGCATATGCATTTCCGGAGAATGTTGATACAAGAAAAAGTAATGCAGTGATTAATTTTGTCAGTTTCATTAAGTAAAAGGTTTATTTGGTTATAAAACAGGGTATATGTACGGTAATAACATATACCCTGTAAAAATAATGTTTTTATTTATCTTTTAAAAGCATTCAATGAACTCATAGGGTAGCCTTCATCATTGAACATGCCTTTCTGGTAACCTTCCCATCCGGCATAGCATTGTGGTTCCCATGCGAACACTCCCAGGCATCCTTCAACTGCTTTAGCTTTCGTGATAAAATCTGTATAGAATGCTTCTGCTTCTTCGTAGTTCCATGGAATACCTATTTCACACATCATTACTTTAGTGTTGTATTTGCTTATTAGTGCTTGCATATTGGCTATGCAGTCATCATTCATCTTTTTCCAATCTTTTTTAGCCTCATTATCTCCATCCGGTTCCGGATAAAGTGACATTCCAATAATATCCCACTTAGCGCCATTTTCTTTTAATCCATCGAAAATCCAGTTATATCTGTTGGGATTATTACCTTCATCAATATGTATAATAACTTGTGCGTCTGGATATATTTCTTTTACAGCATTATATCCGCTTTTTACAAGTTCTGCAAAGTTTGCTGTATTCCCGTTTGATGCTTTTCCATCGTTCCAAAGCATACCAGTACGTGTTTCATTTCCAACTTGTACCCATTCTACATCAATTCCTTTATCTTTAAGTGCAGATAATACGTCTTTTGTATGTTCTGATACCGCATTTTTAAGTTCGTCAAAACTATAATTTTGCCATGCTGCCGGCTTTGTCTGATTTCCCGGATCAGCCCACGTATCACTATAGTGGAAGTCAATCATCAGTCTGTATCCTAGATTATGTGCTCTCCATGCTTTGATGATTACATCTTCTTTTGAGCACCATCCTTCTTCAGGGTCAACCCAGACACGCAGTCTTATGGCATTCATTCCGAGTTCACGAAGCAGTTCCATACATTCACGTTCTCTACCTTTTGAATCGTAGAATTTTCTGCCTGATGCTTCCATTTCTGTAAGCCAGCTTACGTCTGCTCCTCTTGCAAATCCAGTCATGTCATAACCACCTGTAGGATCATCTGTTCCTTCTGTTTCAGGAAATGTAGGTTTTTCCTCATTGTTACATGATGTTGTCATGGCTCCGCAAGCTATTGCCAATGCCATGAATATGTATTTAAGTTTTTTCATGATTTTATTCAGTTTATTCGGTTATTTCTTCTGGAAAATCTTCTTGATTATCTGTATAGTTCCATATTCCTTCACTTAAATTTACTGTAATGGTTACGTTTACCGTATTACCGCCATTAAACCACATATCCCATTTATCTTCAGATGATGAGAGTTTAGTGTTGTCGTTGGGGTCACAACCGTACCATACGGAGTTTGTTCTATCAATAATCTGGAAATCAAGTTTATCACCTGAATATGTACCAGTATAGATGCCTTTATCTTTATTTACCAGATTTAATGTCGTTAGAGCTACTTCACTGCCATCATCATTGTAATGTACTACATCAAGAGTCTGAGAATACGATGACGGTATGTCTGTACCTCCAGCTTCAACATATACTTTTCTTTCATTAGGATTTATTAAATCCAGTTTTATAGTACATTCTCCAGCCTCTGGTATTGTTACAGAAATATTTCCTGCGTTGTCAGCAAGTACAAGATTATTGTTTTCATTTGCAAATGCAACGTTTACAGGAATGCCTGCGCCGTCGTTTGTTCCGGTCTCTACATTCCATTGATCACCGTTTCCGGAGATTGTAATGGTCTTTTCTCCTGCCTCAGTAGCGGTGAATGATGCTATCCATAAATTGTTTTCCTTGTCCAAAGTCAGGTTGATAGGGTTTTCACCTAGTCCTGATATAGCTAGAGAAGATATATAAAGTGCATCCCAAGTAGCTTCCTTTGTATTGACATTTACGTAGTAGCAACCAGTCGTTCCCGGGAACCACATATTTTGTCTGTTGTTTCCTGCGTCACTTGTTATGTGGAAAGCTCCTTCATCACCAGCTGTTCCCCACATCAATCCGTTTCCTTCCTTAAGGAAGTAATGATACCATCCGTATGGAGTAAACATGAAACCACTGTATATCCCATTAGCCTCTGGAGAATATAAGATTACACCTGTTTCTCCCAGGTTAGCATTGTCATTGTTAGACTCAACAACTATTCCCGTGTTCATATCTATAACATACGGTGTAATAGCAACTCTTACCACATTACTATAGGCATAAGGTATGTTTTCGCCTGTTGTGCTTCCGAGGCGGAAGAATACATTATTCGCTTCACCGACCTTTGCTCCAAGTTCGTTTACAATAGAGTTAAGTTCACCACCATTGTAAGCTATAGAGTTAGATGTAGTTTCATTTTTGTAAACCTGTCCGGAGAAATCCTCTGACAGTGAAATCTCCATATAGTTTTTTGCTTTTGCAGCTGTTCCTACAGTTGTGTCGCTTATCTGTACATCCTGTTCTTTCCACGCAAACGATAGAACAATTTTTTGTGACATTTCAGATGTTAGAACGACATTGTCTGTAGTAGCTATGAGTTCACCTGAACCTAAACTCTGGAGATAAATTTTGTCTCCATCCTTCTCGCAAGATATTAATGCAAAGATTGATGCGAGGGTTATAAATATTTTATTTAAAGTTTTCATTTTATCCATTACTGTTTAAGGTTAATACTCTTCATTCTTCAGATTTGGATTGGCTGTCAGTTCTGCCGATGGAATAGGATAGTAATTGTATTTACTGTCAACAGAAGTGCCGTTGCTTGATCCTCCTTTGAACTCCCACATATATTCTGCAGTAGTAAAGCGGTTGAAACGTATAAGGTCTGTACGTCTGCTGCATTCCCAGTAAAGCTCACGGGCACGTTCATCAAGGAAGAACTGGAAATTATTTTCTTTAAGGTCTGTTTCTGTTACGTCCTGACTGTTATTGCCGAAAGCACGTCCTCTCAATTCGTTTACATATCCCACTGCAATAGCTATATTTCCATTTCCTCCACGTGCAGTTGCTTCAGCATACATCAGATACACATCTGCTAATCTGAATAATGGATAGTCTGTATTTACCCCTCCTATATCTGTATTTGAGGCTGCTTCTCCATTGTCGTTCAGATTTGTCCATTTTTCAACAAGCCATCCGGTTGAAGCATCTTCCAGAGAGGTTGCTTCTTGTGTCTGTCCGTCTGTGTAGAAACATCCTCTGCTGTCACCGTCTTCAAATAGGCCTGAAACAGCCTGACATATTCTCATTGACCCCCATCCTTTAGTCACTCCGTAATCAGCAGGTTTCTGTGTAGCTGATGTTTGGCTTATAGCCCCGCATACCATATATGTTGATGAACCCCAAGAAATGGTGGTATTTGCATCAACAGGAAGAGTAAAAATTATTTCGTTTGTACGCAGATGATTGTCTGCATTGAAAAGTTTCTTGTAGTCAGATTCCAGTGAATATCCCTGTCCTATAGCACTCTGGCATGCTGCAACGCATTCGTTATATCTTGTTTCGCCAATATAAGTCTTGGCATTCAGATATAGCTTTGCAAGCAGTGTATATGCAGCACCTTTAGATGCACGACCATAAGGACATTCGTCTTTGCTCAGAAGGTCATTTTCTATCGCTTTAAGTTCAGATTCGATATATCCGAACATATCCTTTGCCATATAGCGTGGAGGAATATAGCTTCCCACAGGGTCGTTTTCTGTTACGAAAGGAATGTTTCTGAATAAGTCCATTGCATGGTAGTAGAAAAGGGCACGCATGAAACGGGCTTCTGCACGATAATGTACTATTTCGTTGCGTTCACTTTCTGTGAAACCACTTATCTTCTCGTCTGTTGCATTACGCAGAAACTCGTTGCAGAGAGCAATGTTATAGTATATACGATAGTACATATCTGCTACCCATGGGTCGTTTGCATCCCATGACAGATTACTGATATCAGTCAGATTTTCACCGCTGAGCCATGTATATGCCACTTCATCTGTTCCTACTTCCTGAAGATTGAAATAGCATCGCATATAATCTTCACCACGGTTACTTGAAAGGTCCGGATTTCCGTCTTTCTCCTGGCCTTTGGTTACCATTGATACATATATTTTCCCCAACACGCTTTTATAGTTCTGCAGGCTGGTATATACACTTTCTGAAGTAATTTCTTCATGCGGATACTGGTCAAGGTCGCCTACACACGATGTAGCAAACATTGCGGCAGTACACATTGACAATATGTAGATATATTTTTTCATGATTCTGTATTTTTATAATTAGAAATTAAGACCAATGTTTAAAGAGAATGTTCTTGGACGAGGATAGAACGTATTGTCCATTCCGTTCGGTACTTCCGGGTCCACTCCGCTGTATTTTGTTATGCAGAATACGTTCTGTACCATTGCGCTTACATTCAGATTGCATGTATTGAATATCTTTCCGAAATTGTATCCCAAAGTAAGGTTGTCCATTTTCAGGAACGATGCATTCTCTACATAATAGTCTGACAAATGCTGGCGTGTCTGGAAACCTGTTTCAAGATAACTTGCCGACAGATTGTTGAGCTGTGCTGCATTGTAGCTCATTGTTTCCATAGCTCCGGTGTTCATAGCCATTACGTTATATACATAGTTGCCTATGTTTGCTCTGAAACTCATTCCGAGGTTCCAGTTCTTCCAGTTGAGTGATGTGCTCAGTCCCATGATATAGTCTGGGGCAGGAGAGTGATAACGGTATAAGTCGTCCGAGTTTATCACACCGTCCTTGTTGAGATCCGCATATGCTCCTTCGATAGGCTTTCCGGTCTTTTCATCGTAAAGCTGTTTGTAAACGTAGAACATGTAAGGTTCATATCCTTCTGTGAGTGTCTGGAACTGGTATCCGTCTATTGAAGGACCTACAGGAGTATTTGTCACTTCTCCTCCTTCTACGATAGAAAGATTTTTAACCTTCATTTTCTGCCATGTCATATTGAAACTGATATCCCAGCTGAAATCCTTTGTCTTTATAGGAGTGGCATTCAGTGAGAATTCTATACCCTGGCTGTCAACATTACCTACGTTTGTAGTGATAGTCTTGTCGAATGTAGAACCTGCTGCCGCCGGAACAGTGGCGATAAGGTCTTTAGTCTGACGAGTATAATAATCGAAACTACCTGTGATACGGTCTTCAAGGAATCCGAAATCGAAACCATAGTTCCATGAAGTTGTAGTCTCCCATTTCAGGTCTGATACATACGATTCAGGGCGATAAGTATAAATATATTCATCTCCCATTATAGCCTGTGTGCCATCCTGGCTCAGTGTATATACCGGAAGATAGTTGTAGTTGCCTATACCGTCCTGCTGCCCTGTGACACCATAGCTGGCACGCAGTTTCAATGTGCTCAGCACATTCTGGTTCTTCATGAACTCTTCTTCTGAGATTCTCCATCCCAGAGCTACTGAAGGGAATGTACCCCATCTCTGTTCTTTTGCAAAACGTGAAGTGGCATCACGGCGTACAGTAGCTGTGAGCATATATTTTGAGCCGAATGAATAATTCAAACGTCCATAATATGACAGAAGAACGTGTCTTTCGTCTGTAGCCTTATACGAAGTCTGTATTTCGCCTGCCGCATTCATGCTTGCCGAAGCCGGATTTATTGATTTCCAGTACTGATAGTCGTAACCTACAGTCGCGTCGAAACTGCTGTTCAGTGACTCTACCATCTTGTTATAGTTGGCATAGATTGTAAGAAGTCTGTTTTCATTCTTCTGCGGGCCGTATGGGTAGTAGTAACCGCCTGTAGTATAATATTGGGCAGCTTCAGGATTAACATAGTCTGAGCCTTCGCCCTGTGCATAGTCGTAACCTAATGTAGCATGGAGTTTCAATTCAGGAAGGAAATGCATACGATAGTCAACATCGAAGTTACCGATGAAACGTATGACCTTACTGTGCGCATCGCGCTGTTCCAATAATCCGAGAGGATTCAATACACCACCTGTTACAGGATTTCCGTCGCTTGCAAGTCCTTCAGTATATCCTCCGAATGCGTCATTTCCTGAATAAACCGGTATGGTAGGATTCATTGTAGAGGCTCCCCATATTGCACTTGTGTTTGCAAACTGGTTTTTGTTCATTGAAGCCTTGGCATTGATGTTGAATTTCAGATGGTCGTCAAAGAATGACGGCGACAATGACAAGCTACCTGTTACTCTGTTTGCATTGTCAGTCTTGAGCAGACCGTCCTGATTGTAATATCCCACAGAAACACGTACAGGAAGGTTAGGAAGAACCTTGCCGGACAGACTAAGATTATTATCAGTACCGAATGCATTATGATAAATATAGTCGTTCCAGTCAGTTCTTTCAGAACCCAACAAAGCCTGTTGTGCAGCTGTTCCCTTAGTCTTCACTACATTTACAAAATCGTCATAGCTCAGCATATCAGCCATGCGTGTACGTGTCTGAATAGAGTTTGTTGTACTGAATGTCACTTTCAACTTGTCCGAAGCACCTTTCTTGGTTGTTATAATGATAACACCGTTTGAGGCACGCGAACCGTAGATTGCTGTAGATGAAGCATCCTTAAGGATTGTCATGCTCTCGATGTCGTTAGGATTGATGAGGCTGAGGAAGTTTCCGTCATTACCGCTGATACCTCCCTGCTCCAAAGGTACACCGTCGAGTACGATAAGCGGGTCGTTGCTGGCATTAAGTGAAGCGCCTCCACGTACACGTATTGTGCTTCCGGCAGTAGGCGAACCACTGTTTGACATAATCTGTACTCCGGAAATCTTACCGTTGATAAGCTGTTCAGGAGAGCTTACCAGACCTGTGTTGAAATCTTCGCTTGAAACGTTGGTTACAGAACCGGTAAGGTCACTCTTTCTTTGAGTACCATATCCGATAACAACCACATCGCTAAGCATCTGTGTGTCCGGTACAAGCTTTATGCTCATAGTCTTCTGGTCGGAGCCTAACACCTGAGTATTGTATCCTATATAAGAAAACTGGATATTGCTTCCCTTAGGAATTTCAAGAGTAAACTTACCGTCGAAGTCAGTAATAGTACCTATAGTAGTACCTACTGCAAGAACACTTGCCCCGATAAGCGGCTCGTTGTTTTCGTCTAAAACTGTACCTGTGATAATTACATTTCCCGGCTGTTGCGCGAGGACTGCGAAAGTATTTCCGGCCCAAATTACCGATAGTAAGAATACTTTCAGAAAAGATTTAATGTTGCCTTTCATATTATGCATTAATTTTTTGTCAGCACAAATATATGAAACACAAGAAAAGCACAGGGAAAAATATTGGACATATAAAGACATAAATAGGACAATCGCGCATTTTGTCCTATTTATTTCCTTTTTCCTGCCATTACATTACTGTCCGGTGTCCGATATATATTGTTTAGGAGTCTTTCCGAAAATACTCTGGAAGCATTTCGAGAAATAAGAAGGGTTGGAATATCCCACCATATACATAACCTCCGCTATAGTGAATTTTTTCTGTTGCAGCAGCATAGCCGCCTTTTTCATTCTTATTGATTTTATGTATTCCACAGGCGACATTCCTGTAAGCTGCTTTATCTTCCTGTATATCTGTTTGCTTCCCGTACCGGACAGTTCACACAATCCGTTTACATTGAGATTGCTGTCTGCCATATGGTCTTCAATAATCTGTGTGATGTTTATCAGAAACTTCTCGTCAGACGATGTGCTGTCCTCCACCGGTTTCGGGGAACCGATAGTTTCAATTCTGGCCTGTGCCTCAAAAGTTTCCTTCTTGTGTATGAGCATCTCTATTTTTCCAATCAGTATTTCCGCATTGAAAGGCTTCTGTATGAAAGCATCTATCTGCAGCTTTATACTGTTCTTTATGGTTTCCGTGTCATCCTTTGCAGAAAGCATAATTATCGGAATAGTGACCGTAGGCATATTCTTTTTCAGAATCCTGCACATTTCCAGTCCGTTCATCACCGGCATCATATAGTCCGTTATTATAAGGTCCGGTTTTACGGTTTCCACTATGCTCAGCCCTTCCTTACCGTTCGATGCATATACGCATCTGAATTTACCTGCCAGTATATGCTTTATCATTTCGTACGCATCCCTGTTGTCGTCCACTACGAGTATTACCTGCAACTGTGAGTCGGCATCGTCAATATTCTCATTTTTATCAGAGTCTGTACTGTTCAGTTCTCTGTCCACAGGGAATGTCAGCGTAAAGGTCGTTTCACCGTTGGCAGACGATGCTTCCACGCTTCCCTTATGCAGTTCCGTATATGTCTTGACTAAATAAAGCCCTATTCCTGTTCCCTCAAAATGGTTCTTTGTGGCCGACGACTGGAAAAATCTCTGGAAAATATACGGCAGTTCATTCTCCGGTATTCCTATTCCATTGTCCGAGACCCTTATGTTCACCCTGCTGTTTTCCTCGCTATAGTCTATTGACACAGATATGTTTCCTTCCGAAGGAGTATATTTTATAGCATTTGTCAGCAGATTGCTCACTATGGATTCCAGTTTTATGACATCCATATCCACAAACAGCTTGTCTGCATTCGATGTAAAATTCCAGTTATGCCTGTTTACACTTTCTTCATCCCTTAATTTCAGATATATCTCTCGGGTAAACGATACGAGTTCTATTCTGGAGGTTATGAGTATATGCTCACTGTCCTCCATTCTGTTCATTTCTATCAGTTTATGTATCTTGGCATTCAGATTTACCGCATTTCTGTACACTATATCCAGCATTTCCTTCTGTTCCGGGTCCTTTACGTCGAGCAGCAGTTTGCTTACAGGTGTAACTATCATTCCCACAGGACTTTTCAGGTCATGCGAGAGGTTCGACATAAACTTTATCTTTTGTCTGGTCTGTTCCAGTATCTTCTTCTTTTCCAGTTTCTCCAGATACAGCCTGTTCTTGACAATAAAGAAATTTATTACCCAGCAGACTAATCCAACAGTCAGCAGAAAATATATAACTTTGGCTGCTACAGACAGATACCATGGCGGCAGAATATTTATTGAAGCTATTCTGTATCCGGCATCATCGTTCTCGCTATGTTTGACATATAGCTCAAACTTGCCGTAAGGCATATTATTATAGACTATTATATTTGAATTGCTGTTCACGTAATGCCATTCGGAATCTATTTCAGGCATCATATACATGAATCCGCTTCTTTGTGACTCGTTATATCTGAAATCGGAAAACTCAAATACAAGGTTATTCTCCGTATGGTCGAGCGTAAAACTATTGTTCTCTATAATACCTTTCGATATATAGTTGTTGTTGGCGGACAATGCTGTCAGATATATCCGTGGAGCGTAGTCTGTGGTATGTATTATTTCAGGCTCGCAGAAACCTATACCATCATAACTGCCCATATAAACCTTCCCTGCAGGCTTGTCATAATATATACTACTGAATATCTTATCGTTGATATTTATTCTTTTTATTTCGGTTGTTTGCCTGTTTATATAGTACAGACCTTTGGCAGATGCTACCCATATGTTGTCTTCCACCTCTACCAGATGCAATATATTATTATCCTTCCAGTCCGTATCAATCCTTGTCATGTTTCCGGAGTACGGGTCTATCTTCGATACGCTGATGTTGGTACTTACCCATACCATACCGTCCGAATCGCAAATAAGAAATTCCGGAAACTCGTCATTCTCCGTACATACCGAGTAGTTATATATCTTTTTGTTGTTTCTGCTTATCCTCTGTATCTCTTTAGTGTTATACATCAGGACCCACGCATCTCCGTTTTTGTCTATCAGTGCCTGTTTCACGAACATGCTTTTCAATCCGTTGTCGGTCGAAAAATTCCTGTCTGCAATACATATTCCTGATTCCGAAGCCTTTAATTTGTCCTTGTTTACTACAAACAGCCCTCCCAGGCAACTGCTTATCCAAAGGTTATTGTCATTGTCCTCCGAAATATAATAAGCCCAGTTGGAATTGCATGTATGCGTAGAATCCATAATAGTATAATGCACGAACTGCCTGGACCTTTCGTCATACCGTTCTATGCTGCCGTCTGTGGCAATCCACAGATTCTGCGAGCTGTCCTCGAATATGTGTCTTATTCTGTTATGAGATAACTCCGAACCCTTCTTCCCGACCTTGAACCATCTGCTGTTGGCCGTATCCTTATGTTTTTCGGTAAGCAGTAGTCCGTCGGTACCTCCAAACCAGTTTCTGCCTCTACTGTCCGTAAGAATGGTGTAAAACATATTACCGTCGTTGGTATTGCTCAGCTCCCATACAGGTATGAATGTGTACTGTCTGTTATTGTCAGTAAATGAAATGCCATTGTCGGTTCCCAACCATATATTCTGTTTGTTGTCGGTAGTTATACACCATATTATATTGTTCGGTATGGAATTGCTGTTTCTTGAATCGTGCAGATAATGTCTTTGCGTATTTCCATCGGCCGAATAGATATATAGTCCATTGTCTGTTCCGATAAGAAGATTCTTTTCCGAGTCATAGTTCAGCGACTTTATTGAGTTGTCGGCAAAGTATGGCACAAGCTCTGCACTCTGCTTTTGCACATCATAGCAAAACAGATTACCCTCAGTGCCAATCCATATACACTGCCTGCCCTTGTCCTCGAAAAGGACATTTACAAATATGTTCTTCCATTTATTGTCAGACGGGATATTTATAATCCTTACATCATTGTTTTTATCTATACTGCACAATCCATTATAAGTACCTACATACACCGTACCGTTTTCAGACCTTATAATCGAATAGACAGCCTTATGAGGCAGTTTTTCTGAAGGGAATTCATAAACTTCAGCCGTTTCAGTGTTATATCTGAACAATCCGTTCAGCGTACCTATCCACAGTTCGTTGCCGGACATTGCCAGACATCTTATATCCTTAATATTCTCCGTAGCCGGATTATGGTATTTCCCCAATCTCATGTCATATGAAATCAGCCCGTTGTCAGTGCCTAAGAATATAGAGTCCGAACAAATCAGTCCGCAATATATCCTTATTTCATAATATCCCTTGTCCTGTCTGTGCTGAAAAAAGGAATATCCGTCGTAGCTGTAAAGCCCCTTGTTTGTTCCCAACCACATCATACCGGTGGAATCCTGCATTATGCAGCCTATTACAGATGCATCCGTATTGGTATGCATCCTGTTGAACTGCATATATGGGGATGACTGTCCGTAAAGTGCTGATATAGCAACGGTTATGAATATTATAACTGCGGTAAGGATATTTCTCATCGATATGTGTCTTTATGTATGGATAATAGTTACAAACACAAAAATAGAAAATATATTTCGTATTTTTGCAGTTTACCACTACATTCTGTATGTTTGCCACTATATCAGCAAGGTCAGTTTTCATAAAATGTTTTTATCACTAACTTTGTATCAGACAACAGAAGTTAAACATCTAAATTTATACGATTATGAAAACAAGATTAATGACATTGGTAGTTATGATGGTTGTTTCTATGGGCAGCTTCGGTTTAATGGCACAGAATACACCTGACGCTCCAGCACAGAAATGTGCTAAACAGAGACCTACACCGGAACAGATGATGGACAGACATGTGAAGATGATGGAGAAGAAACTCCTGATGGATGATGCCACAGCTGCAAAGTTCACTCCGCTGTACAAGGAATATCTTCAGGCCATGAAAGATTGCCGTCCGGCTGTGAACAAGGAACTGAAAAAGGCTGAAATGACTGATGCCGAAATAGAAAAAGCTATTCAGGACAGGTTTGATGCAAGACAGAAAGCTCTTGACGTACAGAAAAAGTATTTCAAGAAGTTCAAGGAAGTGCTTAATGCCAAGCAGTTGGAGAAGGTTTTCCAGCAGCCATGTATGGGCGGCAAGATGAAACCGGGAAAGCACGGCCATAAGATGATGAAACACTCTGACAGACAGGGATGTATGAATCGTCCTGACTGCGGAAAATGTCCTATGCAGAAGAACTGATTTTTGAACGGGAAAACATGGGTAAAAAAATGACCCGTCGTTTTAACTAAAATGCTTCGTCGTTTGATTCAAAACGACGAGGCATTTTTTTTTAATATATTTCGAGAAATAATTTCATTGCCCGATTAGGTATTTTATCCGATATATCCGTATATATTTATATCAGAAAACAAATAACGAAAATATTATACAATGAAAAAGCGACTATTGTCATTAGCATTAGGTTTGGTAGTGTGTGTTCTGTCGTTTGGGAATAACGGTCATCCACGATACTTTACAACAGAATCCGGCAAGAAAGAAACCCTTAATCTCATAAAGAAAGAGAAATGGGCGAAAGATGTGTTCGACGGCCTTACATCAAGAGTAGAGAAATATTCATCAAAAGGTCCTGAGTGGCTTAGTTCCAGACTCCAGATGTACTGGAACACGCACTCTACAGATGTATATATCAAGGGAGAATACTATGACCATGCGGGGGGCGAAAAAGCACCTGCACCTACGGTGATGTATAACGGTTCACGCGGAAACTCTACCGTTTACCGCCGTCCGAAATTAGAAGATATTGAGCCTTATGCTGAAGACCGCAGAGGTATGTACCTTGCCAATACTTCATTGAAAGGTGAACCTATGGAATGGGCACCGATAAGCAAAACCGGACGAATAGTAGAAAGCATAAACAAAGAGATTGTAGGTATAGCCTGCGATGCGGCATTCCTGTGGTGGCTCACCGGCAAGGATGAATACGCCTCAATGGCAGCATCTGTATTCGACACCTATATGACAGGTATTTATTATCGTAATGTACCTGTAGACCTTAACCACGGACATCAGCAGACCTTGGTCGGAATGACTACATTCGAGGTTATCCACGAAGCTATAATAAAGACTCTGGTACCACTATACGACTTCCTGTATCCGTATCTCTACAAGACAAGACCGGAAAAAATACAGATATATGCCTCAGCCTTCAAGAAATGGGCCGAGAATATCATTGCTAACGGGGTGCCTCACAACAACTGGAACCTTATGCAGGCACGTTTCGTCATGGATATAGCACTGATTCTTGAAGATAATTCCCTTTACGCCGACGGAAAAGGACGTGAATACTATATAGACTATATCATCAACCGCTCATCAATCCGCCAATGGTCGCTCAAGCAGCTTGCGGAGTACGGCTACGATTCCAATACCGGTATCTGGGCCGAATGTCCGGGCTACAGCAGTGTGGTGGTGGGCGATTATGCACAGTTTGTCAGTCTGTTCGACCGCAACTTAGGCCATGACCTTACGAAAGATATTCCCGTGATTAGCAAGGCTGTGTCCGCCATGCCACAGTACCTCTTTCCTAACATGATGCAGGTAGGCTTTGGCGATACACATCCTTCATATCTGCGTACAGACATATTCAAATATATGGTAGCCAACGCTCAGCAGCACGGCAAGAAAGACGAAGAAGAACATTTCACACGGATGCTGAAACTTTTCGACCCCAATGCCGAAAAGCTGTCCGACGGACAGGCAAAAATGCCGGTTGCCGTATCTTCATTCTTCTCGGACAAACCGCTGAAACTCAATCCTAAAACCAAGGCAGGTACAATAGACGACTATGTCACACCTTCATTCTATTCTCCTAACGTAAGCTGGCTGGTTCAGCGCAACGGAATGAACAGGGAAAACAGTCTTATGATTTCACTTAACGGAAGCGACGGCAATCATATGCACGCCAACGGTATAAGCATGGAACTTTACGGAAAGGGCTATCCGCTTGCACCTGATGCAGGAATAGGTACTATGGGATATTCCGGACTCGACTATCTGGAATATTACAGCCAGTTCCCATCGCATAACACAGTGTGCGTGGACGGTATCTCCTCATACCCCGTAATGAAGAGCAACCATGCCTTCAAGCTTAGGAACATGTATCCTGCATCGGCAGCAAAAGTACCTTATCAGCCTGTAAGCTACAGTGAGGTGTATTTCCGCGAGCCTGAATCAAACTCAGACCAGACCCGTCTGAACGGTATAATAAACACATCCGACTCTACAGGATATTATGTTGACATATTCCGTAGCAAAAAGGTAGAGGGTAGCGACAAGATGCACGACTATTTCTATCACAACATGGGACAGGTTATGACACTCAAGGCTGCCGACGGAACAGACCTCAACCTGCAACCTACGCAGGAACTTGCCTTTGCCGGAGCACATCTGTATGCCTATTCATATATCTACGATAAGAAAAGTGCACAGACAGACAAAAATATCAAGGCTGAATATACAATAAACATGCCCGACAAGAACGACATAACCATGAATATGTGGATGAAGGGCGAGAAAGACAGAGAGGTATTCTCAGCATTAAGTCCTATGACAGAAGGTATCAGCCGTATAAAGGATATGCCGTACGATATAAAGAAACAGCCTACACTGACATTCGTTGCACGTCAGAAAGGCGAGGCATGGACACGTCCGTTTGTAAGCATTTTTCAACCTGTAACCAAGTCATCTCCTTCGGCTATAAGTTCAGTGGAATATCCATCGGTTAAGTCGGAAGGCGGTTCAGGTAGCAATGTGGCCGTTAAGGTAAATCTCAAAAACGGAAACTGCGATTTGATTTTGTCATCCGACGCTAATTCTTATCTTTGCAGTTCTGAGGACGCCGAAACAAAATCCACATACAGCATATGCCGTACAAAAGAGGGCAGTCCGGTGTTGGTATTTATGGGTAACGGTACATACTACAAGTGCGGAGCAATGGAAATCAGGGCATCTGTACCGGGTGATGTGCTTGTATATACCGAAAACGGAAAGTGGAAATGTACCTCATCGTCCGATGCCGTAATAACTGTAGGTGGTGTAAGCCATGAAGTCAAGGCCGGCGAAGGTGAAGTGATACTGAAATAAAAAATATTATATTATGATAAAGTCATACATAGCTATATTGTTCATGTTTTTGTGCTCCAATTTTATTGGAGCACAAAGTGTTTCAGAGTATACCTTCCGCCCGATAGGCGTATCTAAAGGTCTGCCCGACAATTATGTAAAAACAGTTTTCGGTCTGCCTGACGGAAGACTCGGCGTACGCACAACGATATTGCTCAGTCTGTATGACGGTAATAATTTCAAGAATTTTTCTCTTCTCGGCGGTGAAGTATATTCTCTTGAATACATCTGCCAGATACCTACACAATATATCGACAGGTCCGACAGGCTGTGGATAAAGGACCGCGACCATTTGCAGGTATTCGACCTCAATACCGAGAAATTCATTTCTCCTGCAGAAGTTTTCCGGTCATTGGGAGTCAATGATAAGGTATCCGATTTTTTTGTCGATTCTGAAGGAATAATCTGGATAGTTACCTCCGACAAGTCGCTTTATTGCCTGTATCCTGGAAATGAGTCAGTTACAAATATCTATAGTGAAGACACCTTTGTGGAAAACAACGGCCGGCTTTTCGTTCTTGACACATATTCCGGCTTTACGTGGATGGTACACGAAAACGGAGTACTGAGATGCTATGACAGTAATCTCAAGAAGTTCATCCGTCAGGAAAAGTTTCTCGAAGGAAGAATAGGCAACAAGGATAACGTAAGAATCAAACTCCTTGAAAACGGTGATTTCTGGCTGTTGTACAGTCACGGCCTGGCATATTATAACAGTTCCGTGAAAGAATGGACAGATATAAATTTAGGTGTACTTGGAAATTATCAGGAACTTGTAGCCATTGATACAGACAAGTCCGGAAATGCATGGGTAGGAAGTGTCCGTAAAGGATTGTTTATAGTAAACAGATTTACACATGATATTCAGCCATGCTCCGTTTTATCATATTCAGATACAAATACTTCTGACAATGTACACAGTGTTTATATAGATAAGACAACCAATATAATATGGATTGGGTTGTTCAACAGAGGATTGGCCTATCTGCATCCGTCAATGGGAAATTTTCGTGTGTATAATAGCAAGTCTGTGTCAGGAGGTTGGGTAAATTCCGACATTCATTGTATGGCTGAAATGGATAACTCGTCATTATTGCTTGGAACTGATAATGGTCTTTGTATATATAATCTTAAGTCTAACAATGTAAATTATCCATATCCGCAGACTTCTGGTATATTATGCAAGTCTATTGTCAGGGATAAAATGGATAATATATGGCTTGGAACTTATCAGAACGGCATTTTCCGAATAGATGGAAATTCTACTTCAAACATTAAGCATATTACTTTGCCTGAACATAAAGGATATGAAACAAACGGTATAAGATATCTGGCAGTAGATTCTGTTAATAATATATGGGCGAGTTTTTATGGGGGAGTAGGTAAACTTGCCGCGGATTTTTCCGATGTTGATATACTCTCGGAACGTTATCCTGAACTTAAAAAGTATCGTTTGGCTAATACTATGCTGGTAAGCCGTTCCGGTAAATTGGTTGTAGGTACAGATAACGGACTTTATTTCTATGACATAAAGAAAGATGAAATTATAATTCCCCAATATAAGGATATAAATTCTTCCGGGGTTACATTGGAAAATAACAAGTATAATTGTATGCTTGAAGACAGTCGCGAGATGTTGTGGCTTGGTACCCAATATGGCTTGATTATTCTTGACCGTGCAGGAAATATGCATTATCTTGGTGAAGACCATGGGTTGGAAAATGCCACTATTCAGAGTATTCAGGAGGACAATAATCATGATATATGGATTTCAACCATTAGTTCTATATATAAAATAGTAGTAAATAAGAAGGAAGATAGTTCTGTTGATTTCAGAATAGTATGTCTTGAATGGAGCAATAGGAAAGAGTATTCTGATTTATATGAGTTCTGTTCATTGAAGTTACATAGTGGGGAACTTATCTTTGGAAGAATAGATGGTTTCTGTCGTTTTGCCCCTGAAAATATCGTTCTTACTTCATGCAAGGCATTACCGTTTTTTACTTCTTTCAAATTATTCAACAAGATTATTTCAAGTGGAGAAATTTTTAATGACAGGATTCTTTTCAATGAGATTGTTAATAAAAACCGTAAAGTTACACTTGATTATGATGAGAACTTTGTAACTATAGAATTCTCCAGCCTGAATTTTCTCCATCCGTCTCAGACTCATTTCAGATATCGTTTGGATGGAGCTGACAAAGAATGGACGCAGATTGTTTCCGGAAACAGCAATGGTAGTGTAACTTATAACAACCTGCATCCCGGAAAGTATGTCTTCAGATTACAGTCTGCCGGTAATGATTATGTCTGGAGTCCTGAGTCTCTTTTTTATATTACGATACGTCCTCCACTTTGGGAAACATGGCCGGCGTTCATATTATACTTCATAGTCTTTGCCATGGCAGTTTGGGGCGTTTTAAAATATTTGCGTAAGAAGAATATTCGCCGTATAGCCCGTATGCAGGAAGAGGAAAGCATCCGCCAGAAAGAAGAACTTAATCAGATGAAGTTCCGTTTCTTTACAAATATAAGTCACGAACTTCGTACACCGCTGACATTGATTATGACTCCTTTGGAGGTATTGATGAAGAAAGATAATGATGAAAAGACTATGCGACAGCTTAGCGTCATACACAAGAATGCCACAGACCTCTATAATCTGGTAAATCAACTTCTGGATTTTAGAAAATCAGAAATGAGAATGGAGAAACTTCATCTTTCTTCAGGTAATATCCGCGATTTTATAGATTCCATATATACATGTTTCTTACCTTTTGCAGAAGAGAAACATCTTAAATTTACTATTGAGAATCTTCCAGCAGCAAAGCATATTTATTTTGACCATGACAAGATGCATAAGATTCTCAATAATTTACTTTCAAATGCTTTTAAATTTACTCACGAGAATGGAAGTGTTTTACTAAAAATAAATGAAATTCTTATAGGCGGTAGAAATATGTTATCAATATCTGTAGAGGATACAGGTGTTGGAATGAGTGAGGAGGATTTACAACATATATTCGAACGCTTCTATCAGGCTTCAAACAATGCCGAGGGTATTGTAGGTAGCGGTATAGGACTTCATCTTGTAAAAGAATATGTACGCATGCACCATGGAGAAATAGAAGTTGAAAGCAAACAGAACGAAGGAACGATATTCCGTCTGCTTATCCCGATGGATTTAAAACCGTCAGGTGAGAGTGCACATGAGAATAATGAAACCACCGGTGATGCACCTGAGGAACATACTCAGTTACAGGAAGATACCAAACAGAAAATTCTTGTGGTGGAAGACAATAACGATATGCGTGCTTTCCTTGCCGAACAGTTGGAAGAACAATATACGGTATTCACGGCAGCCGATGGTGAGGAAGGATATACACTTGCGCAGGAGCATAACCCGGACCTTATAGTCAGCGATATAATGATGCCTAAGGTAGACGGAATAGAACTTTGCCGCATGATTAAGACCAATGTACAGACATCGCATATACCTGTCATACTGCTGTCTGCACGTACTGCCGATAATGTAAAAATCAGCGGTTATGAGGTTGGCGCGGATTCTTATATCTCCAAACCTTTCAACTTTGATCTTTTGCTTGTCAGAATAAAGAAACTGATAGAACAGCAGGAAGACAGACGCAAGGAGTTCAAGAAGAATATATCTGTCAATCCGAGTGCGATAACCATAACCTCGCTCGACGAACAGTTGGTGAAGAAAGCCCTTGAACTGATAGAAAAGAATATGGACAATACGTCATACAGCGTCGAAAGTCTCAGCAGCGACATGGGTATGAGCAGAATGAATCTGTACAGAAAAATCCAGTCAATAACTGGTCAGACACCTACAGAATTTATACGTTCCATACGACTTAAACGTGCTGCACAGATACTATCTGCTGACAACAAACTGTCCATGGCCGAGGTGGCAGACATGGTAGGTTTCAGTTCTTCAAGTTACTTTACAAAGTGCTTTAAGGAGCAGTTCGGGGTTTTGCCTACGCAGTATGCGTCTGAGCATTAGAACTCTTGTTACATATGTTATAATAAAGAAAAGCCGTTCAAAATATGCCTTGAAGTATATTCTGAGCGGTTTTCTTTATTATGTTACCATATTTACATCATTTGTTACATAGTTAATGAATTGAAATAAAGGTAAACCATACCTTTGTAATCGAAAAACATATTTTATGGAAAATACAAATTTCATATCTAAAAACAAAATCAGCAAACTGGTTGCCGAAACATATGTACATGATAAGGATTTGATTCTTTATTATGTATTCAGGCGTATCAATAATTATGATGATGCATTGGATATTACGCAAGATGTTTTTCTAAGGATGATGGAATACGGCAAGACTTTGTGCGAAGAAACAGTTAGAAGTTTTATGTTTACCGTAACACGTAACTTGATTATAGATTATCTCAGACACTTTCAAAAAAAACAGGAAATTGATATTTATATGTTTGAAAATACAAGTGAATACGATGACAGTGCCGATGTTAAGGTTATACATGACGATTTGGAAAATCTTGAGAGAATGAAAGTCCTGTCGTTACCAGAGCAGAGAAAGGTTATCTACATGAAAAACCGATATGAAGAGAAAACCTCGGAAGAAATATCAAAGGAACTATGTCTGTCAAAAAGGACTGTTGAAGGTCATTTACTATTAGCCCGTAAACAAGTGAGAGAATATATAAAACAGTGTATATAATTAAAATTGAATCGCATGAAAAATGAATTTATGAACTTTTCATCTAAGAGGATGCTTATATCAATGGCTTTAGCTTCTGCTTTAGCTGCAGGGGTAAGTAATCCTTTGTTTGCAGATGTTGACGGTATTCAAGTTACAATGCAAACTGTAAAAGTAACTGGAACTGTATTGGGACCTGATGGCTTTCCTATTATCGGTGCTAGTGTTTTGGAAAAAGGTACTTCTAATGGAGTGATAACTGACATTGATGGTAATTATACTATCAATGTTTCTTCAAAAAATTCAGTAATCGTAATTTCGTATATTGGATATAAGGTTGTTGAACTTAAGGCTTCTGATAAGAATCTATCTATGATAACAATGGCAGAAGATAGTGAACTTCTGGATGAAGTCGTTGTTGTAGGTTATGGTACTCAAAAGAAAGCAACTTTGACAGGATCCATTGAACAAGTAAATGGAAAGGCTTTGGAAAGTAGAGCTGTTACTAATGTCGGATTGGCTTTGCAGGGACAAACTCCTGGTCTGACTGTAACACGTACGTCTCCACGCCCTGGAAATGAGGATCTTAGTTTTCAAATTCGTGGTGCTACATCAGTTAATGGTGGATCGCCTCTAATTGTGATTGATGGTGTTCCGGCTATCAATGGACAATCATTTCAAAATATGAACTCTGATGATATAGAAAGTATATCAGTGCTGAAAGATGGTGCCGCTTCTATTTATGGAGCAAAGGCCGCAAATGGTGTAATATTGGTTACTACCAAAAAAGGTAAAGGTAAACTTAAGGTCGATTATAACTTCAATATGCGTTTCAATACTTTGGGTATAACTGGTTATTCATCAACAATGGAAGAATATGCCCAAATGTGGCTGGCAGCAAATGATGAAGAAGAGGTTGAAAACTGGTGGGCTTGGGTATCAAGAGATAATATGGAAAAAATGGCTCAGGGTATTGAAGGTATTTATCCAACACAGTATTATGGTGACATCTTTATCGGTAATGCCAATCGTATAGATGAAATGTTTGCTACAAGATTTTCTTATCAGCATAATTTAAGTTTGGCAGGTTCTACAGAAAAATCTGACTACCGTATTTCTTTGGCCTATGCAGATAATCAAGGAAACTTAGCTACTGCTTATGATGGTCAGAAGCAATTGAATCTTAGAATGAACTATGGAAACCAATTGACCAAATGGTTGAAATTAGAAACTGCTGCAAGTTTGGTACAGACAAATACAGAGGGACCTTCAGTTGGCCTCGATGCTTCTCTTTATGCGCAGGAAATGCCTTTGTTTCCGGCAAAGAATCCATATGGCCAATGGTATGCCGATTATGGAACAATTGGTGACAGACAGCCTGTAGCTGCTACAGCAGATGGTGGTAGAGATAATAAAAAATCTTTAACAAGCCGTATTGACGTAAAAGCAATAGTAGATATATGGAGAGGAATAAGTTTTGAGGGTATGGCCTCATTCCAAAATGAGGAATTCAGAAGAGAAAGATATGTAACTCCTGTTCAGACATATGATTGGTTTGGTAATCCAGCTGAGCAAGTGGTATCTGTAACAAAACCTACTTTGAGTACTACTGATCCTTCTAATTTGGCTCATAATAATCCGGGATATTTGACTGTTGCGGAGAATTATTTTTATCAATATTACTCAGCTTTACTTAAATATAATAATAAGTTCGGAGAACACAACGTATCTGCCTTATTGGGTATTAATGCAGAGAAAAATCAGGTAAAAAAGGTAGCAGCAGGAAGACTGAATTTCACTGATGACGGTGTTTATGACTTGAATGTTGCTGATAGTGAACTGCTTGGTAATAGTGGAGGTAAATATCATAATGGAACGTATTCTTATATAGCCAAACTAAATTATGATTATAAAGAAAAATACCTTTTGGAGTTAATGGGAAGAAGAGATGGTAACTTGAAATTTGCCAAAGATTATCGGTTCCAAAATTATGGCTCTTTTTCTTTAGGATGGGTTTTTACACAAGAAAATTTTATAAAGCCTATATCTTCATTTATTGGTCTTGATTTTGGTAAAGTACGTTTAAGCTATGGTGCATCCGGAAATGATGTGGGTTTAGGAAATTATGACTATGTATCAACAATAAATCAAGGTACAGCAATTCTTGGATATCCAGCTGCTTCCGTAATATCTACATCTCTTAATAATTCAGGACTTATAAGTTTGACAAGAACATGGGAAAGAGTAGAACAAAAAAATATTGGAGTGGACTTGAATTTTCTGAATAATCGTTTAGTCTTTAATTGGGACTATTTTATTAAAGAAAATAAAGGAATGCTTTCTTCTGTATCATATCCATCAGTATTGGGTGGTTCAGCGCCAAAAACCAATAGCGGACATCTACGTGTAAGAGGATGGGAAGTTTCGTTAACCTGGAGAGATAGAGTAAAAGACTTTAATTACTTTATATCCGCGAACTTGAGTGATTCAAGAAGTAAACTTATGGATCTTGAAGGAGCAGATACATTCAAAGCCGGAAAAAACAATTTGAATGGTTATCCATTAAATTCTTGGTTCTTGTATAAAACAGATGGCTATTTTGCAAATCAGGAAGAAGTAGATGCTTATTATGCAAAATATGCCAATAAAGGTGGGGATATGGCAAAACTTGCTTATGGTAGTCAAACGGAACTCAGACCTGGTGATATTAAAAGAGTTGATATGAGTGGAGATAAATGTATCTCAGCAGAAGGTGGTGCTTCCAGTGACTTAATTTATATGGGTGATGCAAATGTTCATTATACTTTTGGTATAACACTTGGTGGTGATTGGAAAGGTATAGATTTCAATGCTTTGTTCCAGGGTGTTGGTAAGCAATTGATTATGCGTCAAGGATGGATGGCTTATCCATTTTCTGCTACTTATACTAACCAGAATCCAAGCTTTTTGGGTAAAACATGGACAGAGGATAATCCGAATGCAGAATATCCACGTTTGACGGTATATTCGGACAGAGCTGCATGGAACTATCTTAATAATGATTTTATGCTACAGAATAACAGATATATCCGTTTGAAATCTCTTGTAGTAGGATATACATTACCGCGTCAATGGACAATAAAAGCAAAACTTGAAAAAGTAAGATTGTATTTCTCTGGAAATGATTTGTGGGAAGCAACACAAATAAAAGATGGCTTTGATCCTGAAATGGGAGAGATGTCTCAGAACTCAGGTTATCCGTTCTCCAGAACTTGGTCATTTGGTATAAATGTAACTTTATAAACAATAAATAAGAATGTTATGAAAAATAAATATATTTCTTTAGCAATTGGATGTGTCATGGGATTGGGGTTGTCAGGATGTTCGGATTTATTTCTGGATCTTGATCCTCAGGATCAGCGCACTGATGTTATTTACTTTCAGAAAGCTTCAGACTTTAAAGATTACTCGGCTTCTTTTTATAGTCAACTTTTAGGATGGCGTACACCTTATGGAAGTTATTCCATATATAACTATATGGACTCATCTTCCGATTTATCTTCTAACTTTTTGGCTTCTTCTGATTTAGGTAGAGGAACAATTGTTGTACCTACCAATGATGATAGATGGGATAAGTGTTATAATTACATACGCACTGTAAATATTTTATTGAAAAAAGCAGAAACATATCCTGGAGAACAATCTGAAATAGCTCAATATGTCTCTGAGGCGTATTTTTTTAGAGCATATAATTATTTTATGCTTTTAAAAACGTTCGGTGGAATTCCTATTGTAAAAACTGTTCTTGATACAGACTCTCCAGAGTTAATGAACCCCAGGGCAAGTAGATATGATGTTATTGATTTAATATTGTCTGATCTGAGTGAGTCTATTAAGAATCTTCCCTTGGAACAGAATATACCGAGCTCGGATAAAGGAAGAGTAAGTGTTATGGCGGCAAAGGCATTTAAAGCGCGTGTATTGCTCTATGAAGCTACTTGGAGAAAATACAATGGAACTTCTACAGATTTTAAGGGGTCTGAAGGTCCCGAAAAAGATCAGATAAATGAATTTCTGGATGAGGCTATAACTTTATGTCAGGATGTAATCTATAATGGTGGATATCAAATATGGAACTATAATAGTAATACAAAAATACCTAATCAAAGTAGTTACTTCTTGTTTAATCTTGAAGATGAAGGTAGCAATCCTGCTGGTTTAACTAAAGCATCAAATAATGAATTTATTCTTTATGGAGTTTATGATTATGTTTTAAGACAGGGTGGAACAAATCTAAGCCATACGGTAGCTTCAATGATTCCAAGTCGTAAATTGATAGATATGTTCTTATGCCAGGACGGTTTGCCTATAGAATATTCTGAACAGTTTGAAGGTTATCATAAGACTGGAGATGAATATAAGAATAGAGATTTCCGTTTAATGAATTACACGAACCAAGGGGTGATTCCGGAAGAAGGTTCAGTTGTTTTGGATAGGGGACTTGCAGGATATAATTGTTCTAAATTCTATTCTCATAATTATCCTGCTTATAGAAAAGAAAAAGAAGAATCAGCAAATTATCCTGTATTGCGTTTGGCTGAAGTGTTCCTGAATTATGCTGAGGCTTGTTATGAAAGGAACGGTGAGGTGACAAATGAGCAACTTTCCGGAATTAATCAGTTGAGGGCAAGAGGTGGTGTTGAACCTCTTACCAATGAGTTTATAGAGGAATGTAAGGCTAATGGATATGCTATGGATATGCTTTCTGAAATTCGTAGAGAAAGAGCTATTGAGTTGTTTATGGAAGGTTTCAGATTTGATGATTTGAAAAGATGGGGTATTGCGGAACAGGAGTTAAATCAATCAAGGTTAGGTATGGTTGTAGGTGGAGATGGATATGAAACAGAGTTTAAATCGGCTGACGGAATAGTTAATACTTCCATGTATAAGACTGGAACATTCCCTTGGGGAGAAGAAAAGGTACAGACTGGTGATGGCGAGTTGTCTTGCGTGGTAATTAGTAGCAAATCTAACCATTCTTTTGCAAAGAAACATTATCTTTGGCCAATTCCTCAAAAACAGAGAGATTTGAATCCTAACTTAGTTCAGAATCCTGGATATTAATATTTATATATTTAGAAAAGGTATGAAAAGTATATTTAATAAAATAGAGAGTCTATGTGTCTTTTTTATTATCATCTTATTTGTTTCAGGATGTGAAAAAGATGCTAATATAAAACAATATGTTTATCCTGTTCCTGTAGTTGAGAAGATATCTCCTGAAGCAGGATATGTAACATCTCAAGTAATAATATATGGTAAAAACTTTGGCGACAGAACGGAAGCTGTTTCTGTATATTTTGGTGGCATAGAAGCAGAGAATGTACAATCATGTAAAGATAACTGTATCGTTGTACAGGTTCCGGAAAAAGCGATGTCTGGCGACGTTGAATTAAAGGTATGGACAAATACTGTGACTGCCGGCAAATACGAGGTTTGGGAATCTCCTATTGTTTCCGAATATATTACAACTACTGGAACCATTGTTGTAAACCCTTATGATGAAATTACTATTAAAGGTGATAAATTCGGTCAATCAATAGATGATGTTTATGTAACGTTTGGTGGAATAAATGGGGAAGTAACATCATGGACGGAAACGGAGGTAAAAGTTAATGCTCCAGCTGATTTCCCAACAGGCGCACTCGTACTTAATGTAAATGGACTTGATATAGAAGTAGGTCCTGTATTAAATCCAACAAAGAAAGGGGACGTTACGATAGCATATTTGAAAAATTATGAACAACCGTTTAAGATTGATCCTGATATGACTGATGCCCAAAAAGGTATTTCACCTTCAACCTTGTTACCGGCAGATTGGACTGTTACAGATGCTGCAAGGTCTGTATTAAATAATGGTGCAACAGATAAGGTTGCAGGACTAAACAACGATAATCTTATTTTACAAGCTGGTTGGGGATGGGACTCTTTTACTAATGGTAAAATGTATCAAACAACTACTCTGCCGCAGGGAAAATATAAACTGACTGTATCATTTAAGGAGTATGGTATAAATAGTAGTTCTAAGTTATATCTTGCAATCTTTAAAGGCAATGAGCTTCCTGATATAGATAATATTGACAATTGTCTGGCTTATCATGATTTTGGTTCAAGTGAAAATAAGACTCCTACAGATATTAGTATTGAGTTTGAAATAACGGAAGAACAAACTGAAGTAGCTTTAGGATTTGTTGCAACATTTAATCCTAATAGTTGGTTCAGAGCAACAGGGCTTAAACTTGAGTTAAAATAATAAATAGAGAATATAATTATGAGAAAAATATTATTAATACCGTGTTTTATGTTGGCACTGTTTAGTGCTTGCAATGATAATGAACAGGAAATAGTAGAATTACAGAATCCGGACTCAAGTGCAACTGTAACTTCTATTCTTCCCCAGCGTGGTGTTGTTGGCACTTTAGTAACAATAAATGGTACCAACTTTGGAGCTTCAAAAGAACTTGTCAAAGTTTACTTCACAGGTATAGAAAATGAAGTAACATTAATAAAGTGTGAAGATAAAGAGCTTCAAGTACAAGTTCCGGAAGGAACTCAGACAGGACCTTTAACTGTTAAAGTAATGGAACAGACCATTGTAACAGATATGGAATTTCAAGTTATTCCAGACCCTGAAATAACAGCTATATCTATACAGCAGGGATACGCTGGTGATGAATTGAAAGTTACAGGAAATTATTTTGGTACAACGATAGAGGATGTTAAGCTTTATTCTATAATAGATGATGAAGAAGTAGAGTTTGAGATTACTGCATGTACTGAAACAGAGATTACAGCTAAAATTCCTGCCGTAACTGTATTTGGAGAGTATCAGATAAATCTGTCAATTCTTGGTAGAAGTGCCTCAAATGTATTGAACTTTGAATTTCTGGAACAGGCCGCTATTACTTCTATTAAATCGAATAATGTTTTGAGTGAGCAATTTGCTTTCGAGGGAGATGAAATAACAATTTCAGGTACTGGATTTGGTGATTCAACTAAAGATGTTGAAGTTCTTTTGGGAACAGTAGAAGCTACTGTAACTAATTGCACAAATACGGAGATAAAAGCAACAGTCCCTGCAGGATTTACAGGTGGTAAGGTTTCTGTTACACGTAATGGACGTACAGCAGAATCTACTACAGAATTACAGATTTTGACTGCTAATACAGATATTTCTGAATATGTATTGAAGAATTATAAGCAACCTTTTAATGTTGATAATGACTTTATAACAACTGTAGGTTCTCAAAATATTGATAAATGGTCTACTCCTGCAGATTGGATTATTACTGATAATGTTAAATCATTGATATATAGCGATAGCTTCAATTATGGAGGTCTTGCATTTGATAATACTGAGAATTCATTTTTATGTATGCAGTATTCAACATCGTGGGGTGGACCGAGTACTCAAATACAAGAAGGAAAAATGTATCAAGTAGTGAGTCTTCCTAAAGGAAAGTATAAGTTCGTAGTTAATTTTAAAGAAGCCTATTTAAGTAAGAGTAATAGATTATATATTGTTGGCTCTGTAGGCGATGAGATTAATATTAATGACGAAATAAAAGTAGAACTGGGAAATAACGAGTATAAAAGCGCATTTACTGAAGAAATAGAGTTGACAAATAATGGGACTTCTAATTGTGCGTTTGGATTTGTTGGAAATCTAACTGTTAGTAATGCAAATTTTAAGGTTAATTCAGTGTCTATTATTTATTTAGGTAATGATTAAAAAATAATATATTATGATATTAAAAGAATATTTTTACTTATTAAGTTGTTTATTAATTACTACAGCTTGTGGGGATGATATAGACCCTATAGAACGTGACTGGGTTACAGAGGAGGAACAGGAAGAAGAAATCAAACATACCATAGAGATAAAAGACGAAAGTGTAGCTTTTGTTCATCCAGGTGCTTTACATAGTCAGGAGGATATTGATCGTGCAAAGACAAATGTCGCTTCTCAAACATCACCATGGATAGATGGTTGGAATGCATTGATGAGCAACAATCATTTTACAGCTCCATATGATGGTACTTTTCAAGGTATAACGGTTACTCCTAATGCAACAAAGAAACTTATTCGTGGAGGAAATACAGTTTGGGAACCAGAATCGGATAACTATAATAATGCAGGAAATCAGGCTCATGCAGCATATCATTATGCTTTGGCTTGGAAGATTACCGGTGATGAAGGATATGCTAATGCGGCTATTAATATTCTTAATGCATGGGCGCAAAAATGTGAGTCTTTAAGTGGAGACTCGAATGTTTCTTTAGCTGCTGGATTATATGGTTATCAATTTGCCAATGCTGGTGAACTTATGCGTGATTATCAAGGATGGAATAGAGAAGACTTTGCAGCATACCAGAAATGGATGGTAGATGTGTTTTATTCTATGAATTTGGATTATCTTACAAGACATCACGATGCGGATGTTATGAATTATTGGGCAAACTGGGATTTGTGTAATTTGGCTGCTATATTGTCTATAGGTATATTGGCAGACAGACGCGATATTTATAACGTGGCAATCGAATATTTACTTGAAGGTGAAGGAAACGGATGTCTTAAAAATACAATAGTACATGTATTTGATGGTGAGAATGAAGGACTTGCACAGATTCAAGAATCTGGTCGTGACCAAGGTCATGCAACTCTTGTAATAGGTTTGCTTGGGATAATAGCGCAGATTACATGGAATCAAGGAGATGATTTCTTTGGTTACAATGATAATGTTATATTAAAAGCTGCTGAATATTCTGCAAAATATAATATTGCAGGTCTTGATGTCCCGTTTGTAGAATATTATAACCGTGTACATGGATGGCATACTGAAATCTCAGCAGACGCACGTGGAACACAAAGACCTATGTGGGAAGTTTTATATGGGCATTATGCTAAAGTAAAAAATGTTGAGCCCAAATGGACACAATATACTTTAATGGGTGTAAACCAAATGAGACCAGAAAAAGGAACTCAGACAGGTGAAACAGGTGGAGCATTAGATTTGCTTGGGTGCGGTACATTGATGTATGCAAGATGATTAATAATAACCCGTTGGCAGAGTTAAATATGTACTGATTTAATTCCGTCAGCGGGTAATTTAATATTAATATAATGAAGAATAGATTTATTGTAATGGTAAGCTTACTGCTTGCCATTACATTTACAATTAATGCGCAACTTTATACTTATCTGGAAGGTCTTAGAACAGGAATTCCTCATAATGATGACTTTACCGTAAGAGTAAGGACCAAAGGGGGAGAATGGAGGGAAACATTCGAGTATAAAGTACAAGTGGATATGGACAGGGTGCAGGATGCGTCTATGGTACAGTTCGACATGGACGAACCTGTGGAGGTAATGGTGAAGAAGAACAACGGGATTATCCAGACTGTGGATATCAGACCAAAATCGAAAGGTGTTGAGTATAAACAGGTGGAAAACTGTATTCTGTTTACTCTTGACAAACCGCAGTATCTTTCTGTGGAATTCAATGGTGACCGTCTGCACAATCTACATCTGTTTGCAAATCCTGTAGAGAAAGAAGTTTATACAGAAAGCAAGGAAGGGGTGATGTATTTCGGTCCGGGAACTCACAGACCAAAAGATCTTCCTAACAATCAGATAAGTATTCCAAGCAATACTACAGTGTATCTTGCTCCGGGAGCTGTTGTTGAGGCTAAACTTCTGGTAGACCATGCTGAAAACGTAAGAATTATAGGTCGTGGTATTATCTATAAAGGTATTAGAGGTATCGAGGTTACAGACTCTAAGAATGTTTATATCGATGGTATTACTGTTATCAACCCTGACCATTATTCAATATTCGGAGGTGGTTCCAAGGATATTACAGTAAGAAATTTCAAGGCTTTCAGCTGTCGTGGATGGTCGGACGGTATAGATATGATGAGTTGCCAGAATATTGATGTCGAGAATATCTTTATGCGTAATAGTGACGACTGTATGGCTTTCTATAATCACCGCTGGGACTGGTGGGGTGGTACAAACAATGTGAATGTGCGTCGTGCTGTGCTTTGGGCTGATGTCGCTCATCCTATAAACATTGGTGGTCATGGTGACCCGGAAGCTGAGATAGGTGAGAATATAGAAAACCTTTCATTCAAGGATATCGACATATTGGAACACGATGAGGATGATTATCCTTATCAGGGATGTATGGCTGTGGTTTGCGGCGACAAAAATCTGGCAAGGAACATCTTGTTTGAGGATATACGCATAGAAAGCATTCAGGAGGGTATGATGTTCAATATCCGTGTAAACTATAATCCTAAATACGACAAGGCTCCCGGACGAGGAATAGACGGACTTACTTTCAGAAACATCAGATTCAACGGCATAGGTGAGAACCGTCCTGTCATTTACGGATTCGATAAAGACAGAATGGCAAGGAATATCACTTTTGAGGATATATGGATTAACGGAAAGAAACTCAAAGGACTTGATTATTTCCTGATGAATGAGTTTGTGGAGAATGTTGTTGTAAAATGATTGTATTGTTACAAGTTAGTCATAGATTGATACATATTTTATATACACAACCAACATACGAGTATAATTTTGCTGCATAAATTTTAAAAGTTATACTTATGAAAAAGATATATGCAATTTTTGTTATTATAATATTAGGATTTCCTATAGTGTCGGCGGCTTCTTCATTGAAGACTTATAATGCTCCTGAAGGTGCAACTCTGAATGATAAATTTAAAGTATTTGTAAAACTTACAGATAAAAAAGACTGGACACAAATTCCATCGTATATGATATATGTGGACGAAGTGGTTGATGCAAAACATCATGTAAGAAACTCGTCCATGGCAACATTTGATTTTGAAGGTAGTGTAGAAGTAAAGATTGTATGCAGGGCGGAGAATATTAATAAGGTAAAGGTTCGTCCTTTGTCTTATTCAATATCTCACTCTATTGTGAACGACAGTACACTAATGTTCATGTTAGATAAACCCGCAAATCTTTCTGTAGAGGTGAACGATGATATTTTCGGAAATCTGCATCTGTTTACCAATCCTATAGATAAGTATAACATTACTGAAAGTTCCAGGGATGTGGTTTATTTCGGCCCGGGAGTTCATGAGTTCAAGGATGGCGTATATAGAATAGAATCAGGAAAGACAGTCTATATCTCAGGTGGAGCGGTGATGAAAGGTCAGATGCTCATAGAAAATGCGCACGATGTCAAACTGATAGGTAGGGGAATAATCGACCCTAAAGTGAAAATGGGTATCAGAATAGCAAATTCCAGAAATGTTTATGTGGAAGGATTGTTTGCTACCCAATGTGCTACGGGAGGTTCAGAGAATGTTACAATCAGGAATGTAAAGGTTATAAGCTATTATGGCTGGGGTGACGGAATGAATGTGTTTTCGAGCAGGAACGTTACTTTCGACGGGGTATTCTGTCGTAACTCGGACGACTGTACTACGGTTTATGGAACTCGTTTGGGCTTTGAGGGTCCAAGCAGTAATGTTACAATGAAAAATTCAACTCTTTGGGCTGATGTGGCTCATCCTATATTCATAGGTATTCATGGCAATCCGGACAAACCGGAAGTGTTGGAGAATCTGAATTATATCAATATAGACATACTTGACCATAAGGAAAAACAGATTAACTATCAGGGATGTATGGCTATAAACGCTGGCGATGATAATCTGATACGAAACGTACGTTTCGAGGATATAAGGATTGAGAATTTCAGACAGGGGCAGTTGCTTAATCTGCGTATCTTTTATAATAAGAAGTATTGTAAATCGCCGGGTAGGGGAATAGAGAACGTTCTCTTCAGGAATATCTCATATAACGGGGATAATGCAGAGCTTTCTATCATTGAAGGATATAACGAGGAACGTGGAATAAAGAATATAAGGTTTGAGAATCTGAAAATCAACGGGGAATTTATATATGACGAAATGCCGGGAAAACCGAAGTGGTATCATACGGGCGATATGGGAGGCATATATATTGGTCCTCATGTGGAAGAAGTGAGTTTTGTAAAATTAGATAAGTAGTAATAATTATATAAACAACATATAAACTTGCTACAAATCTCGGAAACATATTTTCAAGATTTAGGTTCATTGGCTGGTATTGCAATAGGACAATTTTTTACTATTTAAACAGTACTCAAATAGAATCTGTTTAAGGGAATAATGAATTTCAACGGAGTTAAATCTGAATAAATGAACATCAATTGAACAATAAATAAACGCCATTTAGAATTAATGCGAAACTTAAATACTTACTTTTTACCATGATATCCATGATAAAAGCGTAAAAAACATTAACTTTACGCCGAAATTTCAATTTAATAAAAATGGCCATTATCATTAAGAAAGTTAGGACGAAGAAAGATTTTCATACTTTCATTCGTCTCAATTATGAATTATACAAAAACAACCCTTATTCCGTACCCGATTTGTACGACGACATGGTGAACACCCTTAGCAAGGATAAAAATGCCGCTTTCGAGTTTTGTGAAGCTGAGTATTTTTTAGCCTTCAAGGATGATAAACCTGTGGGACGTGTGGCTGCCATTATCAATAACCGTGCCAACGAAACATGGAACAAGAAAGAGGTGCGTTTCGGATGGATAGACTTTATTGACGACGCAGAGGTGTCGGAAGCTCTTATCAATGAAGTTGAGAAATGGGGAAAAGAAAGAGGTATGGAATATGTGGTAGGTCCGTTAGGATTTACTGATATGGACCCGGAGGGTATGCTGGTTGAAGGTTTTGACCAGTTGGGTACTATGGCGACAATCTATAATTATCCGTACTATCCTGAACACATAGAGAAGCTTGGTTTTGAAAAGGAAGCCGACTGGGTAGAGTTTAAGCTTAAAGTGCCTGAGAAACTGCCTGAGAAGTTTGTTCGTATATCGGAAATAATTCTTCAGAAATATAATCTCAAGATTAAGAAACTTACACGTAAGGAGCTGAATGAGAAGAATTACGGACAGAGGATATTCGACCTTATCAATGAAGCATATGCTCCTCTGTACGGCTTTTCTAAGATGACACAAGGGCAGATAGACCAGTGCATAAAGATGTATCTTCCGGTTATAGACTTGCGTATGGTGTCATTGGTGGAAGATGCTGAAGGAGAATTGGTTGCGGTAGGTATATCAATGCCGTCGCTGTCTGAGGCTCTGCAGAAAGCTAAAGGAAAGATGTTTCCATTCGGATGGTATCACATTTTAAAGGCATTGTTTATCAAGAAACCTAAGATACTTGATTTGTTGCTTGTAGGTGTGAAACAGGAGTACCAGAGTAAGGGAGTTAATGCGTTGCTGTTCTACGACCTTGTGCCGGTTTATAAAGAAATGGGATTTGAATATGGAGAAAGTAATCCTGAACTGGAAGAAAACAGGAAGGTGCAGTCGCAATGGAGTGCTTTCGAGTCTGAACAGCATAAGCGCCGTCGTGCTTATAAGAGAAAGATATGTTAAGTTTTTAAGTTTTAAGTTTTTTAGTTGGTTGATGATGACATTAACAAATTCACAACCTAAGGTCAACTAAGTTAAACTTATAAACTCATAAACTCACAAACTTATAAACTCAAAATACAATGGATGAACTGAATCAGAATATCAATGCTTCGGAACCTCAAGTGTCGTATACGGAAGAGAATATCCGTCACTTGAGCGATATGGAACATGTGCGTACCCGTCCGGGTATGTACATCGGACGTCTTGGCGACGGTTCGCAGGCAGAGGACGGTATTTACGTGTTGCTCAAGGAAGTGGTGGACAACAGTATTGACGAATTCAAGATGGGGGTAGGGAAGCGTATAGACATTACTCTTGATGATAATCTCAGAGTATCGGTGCGTGACTATGGCCGCGGTATTCCTTTGGGAAGTCTTGTAGATGCAGTGTCCATGCTGAATACCGGTGGTAAATATGACACCAAGGCTTTCAAGAAAAGTGTCGGACTTAACGGTGTCGGTGTAAAGGCTGTCAATGCCCTCAGTGTGAAGTTTATAGCACGCAGTGTGCGCGACGGACAGATGCGCGAGGCTGTATTCGAAAGAGGGGAGCTGATAAGTGACACTACTTCTTCCACTGACGAAGAGAACGGCACATTTATATTCTTCGAGCCGGACAATACTCTTTTCCAGAATTATCATTTCCGTCCGGAGTTTATCGAAACAATGCTCCGTAACTATACTTATCTTAATACGGGGCTGTCAATATATTACAACGGACGACGTATAGTGAGCCGTAACGGATTGGAGGATCTGCTGAACGACAATATGACATCACAAGGCATATATCCGATAGTACATCTTACGGGTGAGGACATTGAAATAGCATTCACTCACAGCCCTCAGTATGGCGAGGAGTATTATTCGTTCGTCAACGGACAGCACACCACACAGGGAGGTACGCATCAGAGTGCATTCAAGGAACACATTGCACGTACCATAAAGGAGTTCTATGGCAAGAATCTTGAGTTTCAGGACATACGTAACGGCCTGGTGGCAGCCATTGCCATAAACGTGATAGAACCTACATTCGAGAGTCAGACTAAGATTAAGCTTGGCTCATTTACTATGGCTCCTGAAAAAGATTCTGACGGCAATTCTTATCCGCTTTCCGGGGTGAGTGTGAATAAATTTGTTGGCGATTTCATAAAGGAGAATGTAGATAACTATCTCCACAAGCATCCTGATGTAGCAGAAATATTATTGCAGAAGATTCAGGAATCCGAGAAAGAGAGAAAAGCCATTGCCGGAGTAACAAAGATTGCGCGTGAAAGGGCGAAGAAAGCTAATCTTCATAACCGTAAGCTGCGTGATTGCCGTATCCACCTTAATGATGTGAAGTCTGCAAGGAAGGACGAGGATAAAGACCCGCGTCTGGAAAGTGCTATATTCATTACCGAGGGTGACTCTGCGAGTGGTTCAATAACAAAGAGCCGCGATGTGAATACTCAGGCTGTATTCAGCTTGCGAGGTAAACCGCTCAACTCTTTCGGACTTACCAAGAAGGTGGTTTATGAGAACGAGGAATTTAATCTGCTTCAGGCAGCCCTCAATATCGAGGACGGTCTGGACGGACTTAGATATAATAAGGTGATTGTGGCTACCGATGCCGATGTGGACGGTATGCACATACGCCTGCTGATGATAACTTTCTTCCTGCAGTTCTTCCCTGATTTGATAAAGAAAGGCCACGTGTATATACTCCAGACTCCTTTGTTCCGTGTAAGAAACAGAAAGAAAGGATCTTATGTGACACGTTACTGTTACACAGACGAGGAAAGACTGGCCGCAATTGAGGAACTTGAACCTAATCCGGAAATAACACGATTTAAAGGTCTTGGAGAAATATCTCCGGATGAGTTCCGCAACTTTATTGGCGAGGATATGCGTCTGGAACAGGTTACTCTGAGAAAGACTGATGCGGTGAAGGAACTTCTGGAATTCTATATGGGAAAGAATACCATGGAAAGACAGAACTTCATCATTGAGAATCTGGTGGTAGAGGAAGATGTTAATTTATAAATGAAATGAAAAAAGCAATATTCCCCGGTACCTTCGACCCGTTTACTATCGGACATTTCTCGGTAGTGAAACGTGCTCTTACTTTTATGGACGAGGTAGTGATAGGTATCGGTATAAATGATAGCAAGCGCACATGGTTTCCTACGGAGAAACGTGTGGAGATGATAAGCAGACTCTATGCGGACGAGCCGAGAATAAAGGTCGCTGCATATTCCGGACTGACAATAGACTTTGCACGTGAATGTGGAGCGCAGTTTATAGTGCGAGGCATACGCACCGTACGCGATTTTGAGTACGAAGAAACCATTGCCGACATAAACCGTAAGATGGCAGGTATAGAAACAATACTGTTGTTTACAGAGCCTGAACTGACATCGGTAAGTTCTACTATCGTACGCGAATTACTCCAGTTCGGGAAGGATGTTACTCCTTTCCTGCCTGAAGGAATGAAACTGTGATTCCCCTCTATTGTTAAGGGGCTGCATACGTTTGAAAAACGCTTCGTCATTTTAATCAAAATGAACCGTCGTTTGAACTAAAATGACGAAGCGTTTTTTTTGATACTTTTTAGGGCCTGATTCAGGTATCTGTTTTTTCGCTTTCGGATGAGGATATTTAGCCTCATTGTCTAAAATATTAAGATATGAAACTGAAACTGTTTTTTACGTTATCCTTGTTTTTGACTTCTGCCCTCATGGTTGAGGCTCAGAACAAATTATTGAACTCTCCTGCCAGAAAACTGCAGTTGGCAGAGTTCGCCATAGCCAATCTTTATGTTGATGATGTGGATGAAGACAAACTTGTGGAAGATGCAATAATCAAGATGCTTGAAGAGCTTGATCCGCATTCCACATATTCTGACCCTGAGGAGGTTAAGAAACTGAATGAACCTCTTGTGGGTAATTTCGACGGTATCGGAGTGCAGTTCAATATGGCTACCGATACTCTTTTCGTAATCCAGCCTGTGTCAGGCGGACCGTCTGAAAAGGTAGGAATCCTGGCCGGCGACCGTATCATAGAGGTAAATGACACAGTGATAGCCGGAGTAAAGATGAGTACTGAGGAGATAATGCGCCGTCTTCGCGGACCGAAAGGTACAAAAGTCAATCTGAAAGTTATGCGTCGCGGTGTGTCTGAACTTTTGCCGTTTACTGTCAAGCGCGATAAGATACCGGTATACAGCCTTGACGCTTCTTATATGATGACCAAAACTACCGGATATATCCGTATAAGCCGTTTTGCCGCTACTACGGCTGAAGAGTTTGAAGATGCACTTCACAAGCTGCAGAAGAAAGGTATGCGAAATCTTATACTCGACCTTCAGGGAAATGGAGGAGGCTATCTGAATGCTGCCATCGAAATAGCAAACCATATATTGGAAAAAGGCGAACTTATAGTCTATACGGAAGGAAAGCGTAACCCACGTACAGAGTTCAAAGCTCGTGGAAACGGAGATTTCCGCAAAGGTAAACTCGTTGTTCTGGTAGATGAATTCTCTGCTTCGGCAAGTGAAATCGTGACAGGAGCAATCCAGGACTGGGACAGAGGTATCGTTGTGGGCAGACGTACATTCGGGAAAGGACTTGTACAGAGGCCTATCGACCTTCCTGACGGTTCTATGATACGTCTGACCGTTGCACGTTATTATACTCCTTCGGGCAGATGCATACAGAAACCATACGAAAGTATAGAACAGTATAACAGAGATCTTATAGAGAGGTATAACCGAGGCGAGATGCAGAGTGCCGACAGTATTCATTTCCCGGACTCTCTGAAGACCAAGACATTGAAGAAAGGACGAATAGTATATGGTGGCGGAGGTATCATGCCTGACTATTTTGTGCCTATCGATACTACTTATTATACAGACTATTATCTTGCATTGAGAGATAAGGGGGCAATAGTTCAGCAGAATCTGAAACTTATAGACGCTCATCGCAGCGAATGGAAGGAGAAATACAAGACATTCGACCGTTTCAACAAGCGTTTTGAAGTTACGGACAAGATGCTGGACGAGCTGATAGCTCTTGGCAAGACTTTAGGGGTAGAATATAAGGAAGACGAGTATAAAACAGCCCTTCCGCTTATCAGAACACAACTGAAAGCACTCATTGCCCGCGACCTTTGGGATATGAACGAGTATTTCCAGGTTATAAATTCGATGAATGAAACAGTTCTGAAAGGACTGGAGCTGATTGAAGATTAGTTTTTATCTATTAAAGAATTATTTCCTTAATTGTTTGTAATAATGATGGAAATAGCCTAACTTTGCCAAGTCAAAGAACCGTAAATAAGAACTATTTTAGTTTTAATAATTAAATAATTTAAAATCAATCAGTTATGTGGTTAAGTAATTCATCTATTGGAAGGAAAGTGGTGATGAGCGTTACAGGTATCGCCCTTGTCCTGTTTCTGACATTTCACATGGCGATGAACCTTGTTGCATTGTTCTCAGGTGAGGCATACAACATGATTTGCGAATTCCTGGGTGCTAACTGGTACGCATTGGTTGCAACAGTAGGTTTGGCTGCCTTGTTTGTAATTCACATTATCTACGCTTTCTGGTTGACTATCCAGAACCGTGCTGCACGCGGTAGCGAACGCTATGCTGTAACAGCAAAACCAAAGAACGTAGAATGGGCTTCACAGAACATGCTTGTTCTTGGTATCATCGTTATCTTGGGATTGGCTCTTCACTTTGTCAATTTCTGGTACAAAATGCAGTTTGCTGAAATAATCGGCGACCCGATGTTGGGCGGTCTTCACGCAACAGACGGTTACGGTTACATCATGCAGACATTCTCTAATCCGGTATTCTTCGTGTTGTACCTCGTTTGGTTGGCATCTCTCTGGTTCCACCTTACTCACGGATTCTGGAGCTCTATGCAGTCATTGGGTTGGAACAACAAGACTTGGATCAACCGTTGGAAATGCATCTCTAACATCTATTCAACAATCATCGTGTTGGGATTTGCTCTTGTAGCAGTAGTATTCTTCCTGAAAAACATGATGTGTTGCGGTGCTTGCTAATTGAAAAGTGTAACTGATTAAATTAAAAACATTATGACTAAAGTTTTAGATTCTAAGATTCCTGAAGGCCCAATAGCTGAGAAATGGACTAACTATAAAGCTCACCAGAAATTGGTGAACCCGGCTAACAAACGCCGCTTGGATATCATCGTTGTAGGTACAGGTTTGGCAGGTGCTTCTGCTGCCGCTTCACTTGGTGAAATGGGATTCCGTGTATTCAACTTCTGTATCCAGGACTCTCCACGCCGTGCACACTCTATCGCTGCACAGGGTGGTATCAACGCTGCTAAGAACTATCAGAACGACGGTGACTCTGTATATCGTCTTTTCTACGATACAGTTAAAGGTGGTGACTATCGTGCTCGTGAAGCTAACGTTTACCGTCTTGCCGAAGTTTCTAACAATATTATCGACCAGTGCGTGGCACAGGGTGTTCCTTTCGCTCGTGAATACGGTGGTACACTTGCCAACCGTTCTTTCGGTGGCGCTCAGGTGTCACGTACTTTCTATGCTAAAGGTCAGACAGGTCAGCAGTTGCTTCTCGGTGCATACTCTGCATTGAGCCGTCAGGTAGGTGTAGGTACTGTTAAATTGTACACTCGCTATGAAATGCTTGACGTGGTTTTGGTTGATGGCCGTGCTCGCGGTATCATCGCCAAGAACCTTGTAACCGGTAAACTTGAACGTTTCGCTGCTCACGCAGTAGTTATCGCTACCGGTGGTTACGGTAACACTTACTTCCTTTCTACTAATGCTATGGCATGTAACGTAACAGCTGCTATGTCTTGCTACCGTAAGGGAGCTATGTTTGCTAACCCTGCTTACGTTCAGATTCACCCAACTTGTATTCCTGTACACGGTGACAAGCAGTCTAAGCTTACATTGATGTCAGAATCACTCCGTAACGACGGTCGTATCTGGGTTCCTAAGAAACTTGAAGACGCTAAAGCACTTCAGGCTGGAACTAAGAAGGGTAGCGATATCCCTGAAGAAGACCGTGACTACTATTTGGAACGCCGTTATCCTGCATTCGGTAACTTGGTTCCACGTGACGTTGCTTCACGTGCTGCGAAAGAACGTTGCGATGCTGGCTTCGGTGTAAACAACACAGGTCTTGCCGTGTTCCTTGACTTCTCTGAAAGTATCGAACGTCTTGGTCTTGACGTAGTTCTTCAGCGTTACGGTAACCTCTTCGATATGTACGAAGAAATTACTGACGTTAATCCGGGTGAACTTGCTAAAGAAATCAACGGACGCAAGTACTACAACCCGATGATGATATATCCTGCTATCCACTATACAATGGGTGGTATCTGGGTTGACTATGAACTTCAGACTACTGTTAAGGGTCTGTTCGCAATCGGTGAATGTAACTTCTCTGACCACGGTGCAAACCGTCTTGGTGCATCTGCATTGATGCAGGGTCTTGCTGACGGTTACTTCGTATTGCCATACACTATCCAGAACTACTTGTCAGACCAGATTACTGTTCCTCGCTTCTCTACAGACCTTCCTGAATTCGTTGAAGCAGAAAAATCTGTACAGGCTAAGATTGACCATTTGATGAACATCAAAGGTAAGAAGTCTGTAGATTCAATCCACAAGGAATTGGGTCGCGTAATGTGGGACTTCGTAGGTATGGGACGTACAAAAGAAGGTTTGACTAAAGGTCTTGAACGCTTGAAAGAAATCCGCAAGGAATTCGAAACAGAACTGTTTATCCCTGGAACAAAAGAAGGTATGAACATCGAGCTTGACAAGGCATTCCGTCTTGACGACTTCATCACAATGGGTCAGCTTATCGCTTACGATGCTTTGAACCGTGAAGAATCTTGTGGTGGTCACTTCCGTGAAGAGCACCAGACTGAAGAAGGTGAAGCAAAACGTGATGATGAGAACTTCTTCTATGTAGCTTGCTGGGAATACCAGGGAAGCGACGACAAGGCTCCTGTACTTTATAAGGAACCATTGGTTTACGAAGCAATCAAAGTACAGACTCGTAACTACAAGAGCTAATTGAGCTAATCTGAGACGAAGTAAAACAATTTAAAGAAAAGAAGTAAAATGGATAAAAATATATCATTTACGCTGAAAGTATGGCGTCAGAACGGACCTAAGGATAAAGGTCATTTCGATACATTCCAGATGAAAGACATTCCGGGTGATACTTCATTCCTCGAAATGCTCGATATCTTGAATGAAATGTTGATTGAAGAAGGTAAAGAACCTATAGTATTCGACCACGACTGCCGTGAAGGTATCTGCGGTATGTGCTCATTGTACATCAACGGACATCCGCACGGACCTGCAACAGGTGCTACTACTTGCCAGATTTATATGCGTCGTTTCAAAGACGGTGACACTATCACAGTTGAACCATGGCGTTCTGCAGGTTTCCCTGTAATCAAAGACTTGATGGTTGACCGTTCTGCATACGACAAGATTATGCAGGCTGGTGGTTTCGTAAGCGTATCTACAGGAGCTCCTCAGGATGCAAACGCAATCCTTATCCCTAAGACTATCGCTGACGAAGCTATGGATGCTGCTACATGTATCGGTTGTGGTGCTTGTGTAGCTGCATGTAAGAACGGTTCTGCAATGCTTTTCGTTTCTGCGAAAGTCAGCCAGTTGAACCTTCTTCCTCAGGGTAAGCCGGAAGCTTTGCGTCGTGCTAAAGCTATGTTGTCTAAGATGGACGAACTTGGTTTCGGTAACTGTACAAACACTCGTGCTTGTGAGGCTGAATGTCCTAAGTGCGTTTCTATCAGCAACATTGCTCGTCTGAACCGCGACTTCATCAAGGCTAAGTTGAAAGACTGATAATATAGAAACTCTATATTTTATAAAACTCCGGCATCATTCCGATGTCGGAGTTTTTTTGTACAAATATCAATGAAAAGTCTTTAAATGATGGCTTTTTGTGTGAAATATATATAAATGGATGTGATTTTTGTCTGAAAATTTTGCATGCCTCGCATGTAAGCCGTATATTTACACCGTGATTTTTTTCATAGTATTAGATTTAAGGTTAACAAGGTACGGGGACAAGGCGTTGTCCCCTTTTTTTATTTCCTGAAAAATTCCTGTACTGCTATTTTGTAATAGTCCTAATGTTAAAACGATGTTTAAAAAGTTAATCAAAGTTAACGGGGGGGGGTAAAATTAATATTCATTATATTTGAAACGTGAACTTTCATGTTGACATAAGTTGGACTTTGATTTTAGTGATATTATGGGGATTATTGTTTCGTTAATATTTTTTTTTATATCCAATATTTGTGCATTTAATAATATATTAAGGTTGCAAGTAATAGATTTACCTCAAGGATTATTACATAAGGCAAGCAGTTACGCCTCTTGTTCAATGTTTAGATATGGTAAAGCGCATGAGTATGCTTTTCAGCTTTTAAGTAAACCAAAGGAAATTTATGAGCCTCATAGATGGAATCTTGATAGCCAACATGTACTATTTGAAAACCGGACTTCTGATTTACTTCAATATAAACTTGAACTCGAAAAAATAGAGAACGACTTGCAGAAAAATTATCAATTAATGATATTATTTGCTGTAGTATCATTATTCTTTCTCATTATGTTCATATGGGTGTTTTATTACATCAAACGGTTAAATACAAAGATTAAGAGATTTTCGACACTTTTTGGGGAACTTAATGAAACGAAAGAACATTCAGAAGAGAATTTTATAAAGAATCTTGATGAAATGCCTCAGGAGTATAAACTCTTTGTCCAATTTGACAAGAAGGTTCGCGATGAACGTCTGTATTTGAATTATCAGATGCAGAGAGATGATTTTGCGCGACTTATGGGCGTTGATAGAAATCGTTTTGCTACAATAATAAAAGAGTATACAGGTGGTGGAAATCTGAACTCTTATCTTAATGATATGCGTCTGGAGTATTCTATATTCCTATTTAAAAATCATCCTGAGATGTCAATACAGGAAGTAGGAGAGGCGAGTGCATTGCCTAGTTCTACTACGTTTTACAGATTGTTTAAGGAAAAATATGATATCAGTCCTAAGGTGTTTAAGGAACAAATGAGATAATTCCCTTCCCATAGTGTGTAATTTATATTCCTAAAAAATCATGCCTTAATGATTTAATTTATTTAAGATGGTGTTTTGTAGCTTGACAAACTGGTAATAGTAAGTGACAAATCGGTAAATTATTCTGTGGGGTTATAGTGAGTATGTTTAATATCTTTACATATTAGTTACAATATGGGGTCGGATGAGATATTTATAAGTTTTTGTGTAAATGTAAAGATGGTAAAAAACATTGTTATTATGAGAATCCTTTTTCGATGTTTGCTTGTTTTGCTATTGGTATTGCCTTTCCACACAGAGGCGGTTTCTGCCAATTTGTTTCAGAATATTGGCTCATCTGAGGATACTGTTATAATATTTCGTTTTATTCCTAAAGACCTTATGTTTTATGATTCAAAGAAGTTAGGCTTTAGAGAATCGCTTTCCCGTGCTCTTGAATTGATTAATAGTCATAAAGATGATATCATTGCAGGTAAGGCTGTTGTGGTAATTCATGGTTATTGTACATCCTTTCCCACTTATAAGGCGAACAGGGCCGCTGCGAAGAATCGAAGTAATCAGGTAAAATCATATTTTATTACTAATTACTGGATGAAAGAACTGTATTACAAGACTCGTAATCATGTAGATACATATAATGGCAATAAAGAAATAGTGGCAGTGGTAGGTATAGAATATCTTCCGGGATTTGAACCGGTAAGAAAGAGGGAGGAACCAAAGTTCGAACCTTTGACTTCTCAGGTTTCTATTCCGGTTTCTTCTGCAATATCTGAGCCTGTATTCATAGAGAAATTTCAGCCGGGAACAGTTACTCCGGTAGAGGAACCAACGTCTCATGGATTACACTTGCCTTTCATCTTTAAGTCAAATCTTCTATATGATGCAATGCTGGCTCCATCATTGGAAATAGAGTATCTGATTAATGACCATTGGTCTGTTGGAGTGGAGACATCTATAGCATGGTGGCACAACAATAACAAGCATTGGTATTACCAGATGGCAACACTGATACCTGAATTGAGATATAGGTTCGATGCACGTAAGGATGGGCATTATCACAGTGTCGGATTTTTTGGAGGTGCCGGTTGGTATGATCTTGAGTATAAGAAGACAGGGTTTCTGGGAGAACTTTGGATGGCCGGTCTGAGTTATTCCTATACTTTTCCTATCAGAAAATATCTTGGCTTTGAAGCCGGTGCCGGTGTAGGATTCATGAGTGCAAAATATGAAGAATATTTGCCTATGGACGGACATTACGCATATCAGCGTACAAGTCGTACAAACTTCTTGGGACCGTTACGACTGAAATTTGCCTTTTTGTTTGATTTTGGAAAATGGTTTGAAACAAAGAAAGGAGGTGAAAGATGAAGCACTATATCATAATGATATTAGGCTTATTGCTAATGTTTATATTCCAGGGTTGCCGTAAGGAATTATGCTATAATCATGACGAACATTCTATGACAGTTAAACTGTATGCTTCAGCCGAATGGGAACAGGAATGGGAACGTACATATGGATATGACTGGAAGGAACTGTGGACAGCAGATTATCGTTACGAGTATGATGATTTACGTCCGAAAGTGGCAAACGGTATCAGGGTAATAGCTTATGGTGATGATGGTTATTATAGTGAATCAAATCTGCCGCCTGAGGGAGGGCGATTGCCGATACGGGAAGGCAGACATTCGGTTATGCTATATAATAATGATACTGAGTATATTGTATTCAATAATACCGCAGAGTCTTCTATGACCACAGCTACTACACGCTCTGTATCGCGTGCTACACTGAAAGAATTGCATAAAGACGAACGTACAATGAATCAGCCGGACCAACTTTATGGCTGCTATATAGACGAATGTATCGGTGAAAAGACATTGGAGAAGATTGAGATGCCGGTTACTATGCATCCTCTTACATACACATACCTTATACGATACGAGTTTGCTCATGGATTAAAATATGTAGCCCTGGCACGTGGAGCCTTGGCAGGTATGGCAGAGAAGGTTTACCTGAACGACGGTCATACCGATGGCAATGCGGCTACGATACTTTTTGATTGCGAACTTACGGATTTCGGAGCAGATGCATGTATGCAGAGTTTCGGAGTTCCGAACTATCCGGGCGACCATTATACACGAGCAGATGGAAATCCGGCATATTATACTCTTAACCTTGAGGTGCGACTGATGAATGGAAAGATTCTGACTTACGATTTTGATGTTACGGAGCAGGTAAATGCACAACCTCGTGGAGGAGTGATAACAGTGGATGGCATTGAAGTGAGTGATGAGGACGGTATGGAAGGAGCCGGTGCTTTTAATCCGGATGTCGATGGATGGGGCGATTTTATAGATATACCTCTTCCTATTAATTGAGATGAGATTTTATTATTATATTTTAAATTTTAAAACAAACTATTTATGAAGAAAAATTTGATTTTGATGGGTGTTGCGATAGCTGCATTGTCAAGTTGTACTCAGAGTGAAGTGTTGGATGTGCCTGAAAGCAAGGCTGTCAGGTTTAGCTCTTTTGTGGATAAACCTACAAGAACTGTTACAGAAGTTACCGGTCTTACTAACTTCTATGTGTTTGGTAATTTCGGAACAGATGGGAACTATGGTAATACAGCTTATAATAATGAGTCTAACGCACAGACTTACTATTGGGCAGCTGCCGAAAACAAATACAGGTTCGGTGCTTATGCAAACGGTGAAAATGGTAAATTGACATCTAATCAGGTTTCATTCTCTCCTGCAGCAGGAACTAACGGTACACTTACTTTTACAAATTATGCTCCACAGGATAATGCCGGAAAGGACTTGGTTGCCGCAATACCAACTACTTATAAAGTAACAGGTAACGAGAATGCAGATACAAAGATTAATCTAAATTTCAAGCACCTGTTAAGCCAGGTTAAGTTTACATTCAAAACTACAGATGCGGATACTTATACATTGAGAATACATGATATTAAGATTGATAATAATGCTATAAGCAAGACTAATTGTACTTTTGATGGAACAACCATTACTTGGGCTACTGATGGAGCAGAAAAGCAAGGCTATACCTACAATGAAATAGCAGATATTGCAGTTGCGACAGCCTTGGATGGTGAAGATGCTCCATACCAAGGTTCATCTGTAGAAATGGTTATTCCTCAGCCTAATACTAATAATATTAAAGTTACATTCAGTGCTACAGTTTCCGGTGGTGGCTTTGCAGAACTGAAAACCGGTAATTTTGAAGCAAACTTGGATTATGCTAAAGGTGATGTTTCAGCAACAACAGACAACACCTGGACTCCAGGATACCGCTATAACTATATAGCTACAATCAATGCAGACCAGATAGATCCAAGTCTTGAAACAAAGAAGATAAACTTCACAGCAACAGTTGAAGAGTGGAAAAATGCTAATGACACAGACAGAGGAAAATTGGGTAAGATTGGTGAGTAATTTGTTCTTCTTAGAATAAAAAACATTATAGGTTATAAGGGGTTGAATGTTCCCCTTATAGCCACTATAGATATTAACACAAAATAATAGAATGGCAATGAAAATCAGGTTATACATAATTACCGGTATGATAGGTTGCATGACCTTGCTTTCCTGTTCTACCACCACTACTGACGCTCCTGACGCTGCAGAAAGATTGATAGAGTTCGGAACATCGGTAAGCCGTGAAATTGTAGAGACCACCAAAGATATGAACTCGTTTCTTGTCTGGGGTGGATACGACGGAGAGAAAAGCAATACATTTGCGGAAGTACAGGTAAGTAAAAATCCGGCAAATGTGTGGGCCTATGAAGGTACAAGATACTGGGCATCCGAAAAAAAGTACGACTTTTATGCATTCTATCCGGCTGATATAAAACCGAAATTTAACAGCACAGACGGCTGTTTCTCCTTGTATAACTATACTTTGGGTAATGCCGACCGGGATTTGATGGCAGCAGCTGCTATAGGTTTGAACTCCGATACAGAGGCAACGAAGCCCGTACCTTTCCTTTTTCGTCACTTGCTCACTCAGGTGGATTTTGTGGTAAATGCCGACCCTGAAACTGTTAATCTCGTAGGAGAGGTTAAAATCACATCTGCAAGGTTTTACGGAATACATACAACTGCAAACTATGATGGAAGCAGCTTTAACGCAGACGATACAAGCCTTAATGGAGTATGGACTCCTGTAGGTGAGGCGGTAACACAGGATAATACACCGTTTCAAGTTACGGATTATGCACTTGTCACAACCGGTAAATCTCTGTTTAATGCTCCTTTACTCCTTTTCCCTATGCTTAAGGATGAATCTGTCTTTATGGACCTGAAATATACTATAGGCTCCGACCCTACTGTCTACAGCAAGCCATTCAATCTGTCTGTCATGACGCCGGGAGGATGGCTGTCCGGCAAGAGTTATAGATACAGGATAACTATAATAGACAATGACCATATACTGTTTGAAAAGCCAACAGTCAATCAGTGGAATACCGGTATTGGTGGTATTGTTATTGTGGAATAATAAAAATGAATGCTATGATAAAGAGGTTTGGATATTTACTTTTGGTATTATTTACTGCCGCATCATGTCGGGATATTTCTGACCTGCCGGAATATGATTTCGATGATGCTGAATATATCAACTTTGCATCACCGGAGATAACGCTTGAGACAAGAGCTGATGAAGTATCTTTGCCCGAAGGTGTAAGAAAAGGAAGTATATTGCTTTCTTCTATAAGCCCCAATTCTTCATTTGGCGTTATAGGATATTGTAGGGCGAAGATCCCGGGCTCAGAGAATATAGACAATAACTCAGGAACATCGCCATGGAGTGCAAAATCGCAGAATGTATTTCCTGAGATATTTCTAAATCAGGAGGTGACGTACGATGGCAGTGTATGCCGATATCAGTATTCAGAAACAGAAGAACCGCGTAAATGGCTGTCTGAGTCTGAGACAGGCCCTGATGTCAGTGGATTTAAATATACTTTTTTCAGCTATTATCCGAAAGATAAATTTACTGTGGAGAAACCTCGGACATTGAGTGACAAAGGTGCACCGGTTATAAAATACAGTATGCCGTTTACTTCTGATAATACATCTACAGTTTTATCGCAGTCGGACATACCGGATGTTATGCTTGATGCCAAGTATAACTTGATGAGTTACGATGGGAAGATAAGCTTCAATTACTCCCATGTACTTACAGCACTGAGTTTTACTGTAAACAATTATAGCAGCATACTTAAAGATGGAGGTGTTGTAGCTGGTAAGAATCTGATAGTAAAAAGAATCCGTTTGGAGGGAGAGTTCTGGAAATCTGTAAGAGTAGATTTCTTTTCTTCCGTAGTAGGACTTGAGTTTACGGATACATATAAAGGTACATACATTATATATGACAATCCTTCAGGAATGACAATCCCACACGATGATGTTAATTTCAAACCTGCTTTTGCAGACCAGTATATACTTCTTGTATCCGGCAAACATGTAGAAGGAGGAATGAGCTATTTAGGAAATGTTGAGGTCGTTATAGATTATGAATTTGGAGGAAAGTCTAATACATATAGAGCAGGAAGACCCGGGACATTTGTACCTGTTCCGGGCACGATGTATCAGGCACAACTCAATTTTGTCGGCGACGCCTTTGTCCTGCAATTCGTAAATGCGAATGGTGAAGCGTGGGAAGAAGGTTCGGATAGTGATATAACTTTTGAATAAACCATAGAAGCATTATAATTATGAAAACTGTCAGATGTATTTATATATTATTCTTGTTGTCGGTCATGGCCTCCTGCTATAAAGACGATTTTGGCATTACACCCGAAATTGACGGAGAAGGAATGTCATTGACTTTCCAGAGCGATAAACTATTACCTTACCAGGTTACTTCCAGAGCCTCAGACCCAAAGCTTGAAGCAGAGAAACGTATTAACAATCTTCATGTATTCTTTTTTGATGAGAAAGGCGAATATCTGAGAGGTAAATATCTTACCGGATATAATACAGAGAATGTTACAGGAGGGTATTATTCACCGTCACAGGGAGTTTCTATATTGAAGATAGACCATTCTCCCGAGGCTTTCAATAATCCTTTGTATGCCGCGAAGGCGAGGGTTATAGCTTTGGCTAATGTATACGATGGTTTCTTTGAGACTTTGGATGAGAGCTTTTGTCCCAAGAATATCAAAAATCTTACGGACTTGATATCCAAACCGTATAAACCAAAAGAACTGACACTTGACATACCTCCGTCAGGGATGCCTATGTATGGTGATACCATTCTGAATCTTACAAGAACAGACATAAACTCATTTATAATACCGATGCGCGCGCTTATGGCTCGTGTAGACCTTAAATTCTCTATTGATTCTGAACATACAGATGAGTCAAAACAGCTTCCATGTCTTCAGATGGCAGAGTGGACGGTGTGTAACAGGCCTTTGTCTGTTCCGTTTGTAGAGCCAAGTGGAAATTCGGCATCATTGGGCGATGACAAGGATGATAAGATGGTAAAGAATTCAAGTGTAATCTATAATAGAAACGGAGAATTGAATCTGTCGTTCTATATGTTTGAAAATAAAAGAGGCATAGTGGACGACACTAACTTCAAGTATCCCTCAGGTGGTGACTTTACGGATGATGACAAACAAAAGTACAAACCCCAACTCTGCGACTCACTTACAGATGGTGGGAAAGATGCCACATACGTCAAACTTCATTGTTATTATTCTACTTATAATGAAACAGGAAGTGGTAGCTCTACTTACGATGTTACATATAAATTGTATTTAGGAAAGAACCATACAAATGATTTTAATATCGAGCGTAATAAACAGTATAAAAATAATGTAACAATAAAGGGGATAACGGCTACAGATAATAATGGTGAATATAATGTTACGCTTGACACAAGGGTGCATATAGAAGACTCCAATCCGTTTTATGTGTCAATACTTCGTGAACGTAATCACGATGCGCATTTCTGTGTCACTCCTATGGATATATACATGTTTGATGACACTGGAGAGAATGATAATGTGAAGATGAAAGTGAGTGTAGAGAATCCTTCTGTAAATAAATGGTTAAGACTTGAAAAGGTTACTGCACAACAGATGCAAGCTGGTGCTGCTCCTAATGACAAATGTTATGCCTCAGGAGATGAATTCCGCTCCGGAAACGGGAAACGTTTATACTTTACTACTACATTGATGAATGAACTGCCGAGTGAGGTAACTCTTGCAACAAGTCGTGACAGGGTTTATATTTATATAGATGAGAACTTGGTTCTCTCACGACGTGACGCCAATTTGATTCTGGAATATACAGGGAAAGATGGTAAAACCGTGACAAGTAATCTGGCTATAGGGCAGTTACCGCTGATAAAAATAAATGATGGTAATGGAGATATTATATATATGGAGCAGATTGAGGAATATCTTAATCATTATGACCCTCTTGATGATTTTGATGATCAACAATTATATTCAGGGTTACCTTGGGGAACTGATGAACATTTTGAAACATTACATTGGAAAGCGTATGGTATATATAATGCTATTTGTGATCCTGAATTGATTCGATATAATGGGTATGAATATTCTGGATATATGATTCAGACAATGGGACAAGATGTCCTTAAACTTTATGAGATACCTCTATCTGCATTACAGTATTGTCATAATAGAAATAAAAGAAAGGAAGATGGAACAGTTCCATATCTGGCAGAAAAACAATGGTATGAAACATGGTGGCATATAACAGAAAATAAGACTAAGTGGTTTTTGCCTGGAATAACCGAAATGGAAAAAGCTTTGACTCAACAATATAATGTTTTCCCGGAATTTCAGAATAATTTTTATTGGAGTTGTTCAGTATCTGAAAGGGAAGGTCAAACAAGCGGTCAGGATGAAACTCGTGCACGTGCTACCAAGATTCTTCCCAATGGAAGTTATATTGAAAGTGGAGGACAAAAGCCTGAATATCCGGCAAGTGGTAGAGCAAAACGTACAGAGAAATTGCGAATTCGAGCATTTAGAATTGATTTGAGTCCTGCAGATTACTGATATTTGAACACTGTTTAAACACCATTTAAATACTGTTTAAACCTCCTCCTGACAGAACTTGTTTTTTATGTTCGGAGGAGGTTTATTGTATTTCAAAGAATGAATTAATGATACAGACTGATGTTTTAGATACTGCAAGGTTGGAAGGTCTTATGGAAGGACCTATGTTAGAGCATACACAAGGCCGTGAGGAAGAACGCAGAGAATTAGCCCGAAAATTCAAAAACTCAGGAGTACCAGTAGATATTATAGCAATGAATACAGGCCTTGGCGAAGAGGAAATAGCTGCATTGTGATAATAGGATTGGTATAGATTTCTCTATACCAATTTATACATTCCACCCGCTAAAGCACGTACTATTCCTTTCATCTCCATTTCAAAGAGTATTCCGGTTATTTTGTTTATAGGAATATTTGTGTTGACTACAAGTGTGTTTATTTGTAGCCCGTCAGGATTCTTTTCCAATTGTGACATTACGAGTTCTTCGTCTGGTGTAAGGTTGGGAAACAACTGTCGCTGTATGCCTTCGCGTGGGGTAGATGCCGGAGTATAATCCCAGTTCATTGCTTTTACCAATTCTTCTGCACTTTGCAGGAGTATGGCTCTGTTATTGCGGATTAGTGTATTGCAACCTATAGAGAATTCATCTCCTATGCGTCCTGGGAATGCAAAGCAGTCGCGGTTATAGCTTTCTGCTATATCGGCTGTAATCAGTGCTCCTCCTTTGGCTGCCGATTCCACTACTATGGTAGCATCACTCATTCCTGCAATTATCCTGTTACGTTTAATGAAGTTTTGTCTGTCAGGGTTGGTCCCACTTGGATATTCAGTTATCAGCCCGCCGTGGGTGAGCATTTCTGCTGCTGTACGTCTGTGTACGGCAGGGTAGATTCTGTCAAGACCGTGTGCCAGTACGCCAACTGTATCCATACCGTATTGAAGTGCAGCCCTATGAGCGTTGATGTCTATGCCGTAAGCCAGTCCGCTTACAATAAGTACATCCGGTAAAATCTCGTGCAATTCGTTTATAAAACGCATGCAGATATCCTTGCCATATTCTGTAGCATGACGTGTACCTACCATATTTATTATATGCAGACTGTTCAGGTCGGCAGAACCGCGATAGAATAGCAATAACGGCGCATCATCGCATTCGCGCAGACGGGACGGATAGTCTTCATCGTTCAGTGTCAGACATCTTATACTGTTTTTCTCTGCAAAACGTATTTCTGCTTCACACAGGCGCAGCACATCGCAATTGACTATTGCGTCAATAACTTTCTGTGAAACATCCGGTACAATATCTTTGAGATTTTTTACTTCGCGGAATATTCTTGTAGCCGAGCCTGCGGCCTCCATCAGACGGTGTGCACCTATCAGACCGAGTCCCGGCAGACGGGTAAGAGCCATTGTGTAAAGCAGTTCTTCGTTCATGGTATGGTTATTCGCTGAAATACGGTAAGAAGATAGTATTGAATGTTTCGCTGTCCCCCAATCTGCCGTTTATCACGCATACTGTTTCCACTGTAGCTTTGATTACCGGTTTCATATCAGGCAGGCGGAAGATGTCCTGATAGAACACGTATTTTATACCTTCCTTCTTTATATAAAGTTTAGAGATGAATTCGTCGCCACTCTTCAGCGGTGTCTTGAAAGCCATGTTCAGTCTTGCCACTACCGGGTCTATGCCTTCGTCGTGGAGGCGTGCGAAACTTACCCCAAGAGATGAAAGGAATTCGTGGCGTGTATGCTCTATATAGTGCTGGTAGTTAGCGTTGTTCACTATGCCTTGCAGGTCGCATTCATAGTCGCGTACCTTCATTTGCAGTTCGAAGATGTATTCCATTTTTAGTCTTTTAGTATTGATTAGCTACAAACTTACGGAAAAATCCTGTTATATCTATCGTTGCAAGGAATATTCTTCATATTTTTGCATCTATGGAGAATGAACTTAAGATTTTTGCTGCTCCGTTACAGGGCTTTACGGAGGCTGCATGGCGTGTGGCACATAATGAAGTGTTCGGTGGGGTGGATGCATATTTCACTCCTTTTATCAGATATGAGAAAGGCGGGCTGCGCAATAAAGACAGGCGCGAGGTACTGCCTGAGAATAACTGTGACATAAGGTTAATACCTCAGATAATGGCTTCAGAACCGGATGAGATGAAGGCTTTGACAGATTTCATCATTTCTTTAGGTTATAAGGATATTGACCTTAATATGGGTTGTCCTTTTCCTCTGATAGCGAACAGAGGGAAGGGGAGCGGTATATTGCAATATCCTGAGAAAGTGTCTGCACTTATGGGCTGCATTAATGAATATTCTGCCAATGGAGTAAGTTTCAGTGTAAAGATGAGGCTGGGGCAGATTTCTGCCGATGAATGGAAAGAGATACTACCGGCTTTAAATGCTTCTGAGGTGAAGATGATTACTCTTCATCCGCGTATCGGAAAGCAGCAGTATAAAGGCGAGGTAGATATGGAGGCTTTTGCTGAGTTCTATAGTGAATGTCGTAAACCGTTGGTATATAATGGCGACCTGTGTAGTGTGGCGGATATAAACAGGGTAGTTGAAAAGTTCCCTGATTTATATGGCGTGATGATAGGGCGCGGGCTGCTTGCCAATGGAGCTTTAGCTGCCGAATATAAATCAGGTTCTGGATTTACTCAGGAAGAACTGTATGCAAAGGTGCGCTGTATGCATTCCATGATGTACGAACGCTATTCCGAGGTTATCGAAGGTGGCGATGCACAGCTTCTTCTGAAGATGAAATCCATGTGGGAATACTGGCTTCCCGAACTTGACAAGAAGAAAAGGAAAGCCATCCACAAGGCAAATAAGCTGTCAGTCTATCTGAACGAGGTAGAGGGAGTCAGGTAGTTTTCTTCAAATACTCAAACCCGATGCGGCAGTACAGGCACTTTTTCGGGTCACAGTAATTTTTCTTCAACTGTATCAGAGCCTGACTGTCGCCAGCATGTGCAGCTTCCAGTCCGCATTCCTTCCACATTCGTGTGATGAAATTGTTTTCCGGTTTCAGCGTTTCAAGCATCTCTGAGGCACGAACCGTAAGGCGGTTTATTCCTCTGTGCTTTCCGTAGGCATATAGGAACGGTATCACTGTATTGATAATCAACAGATTGATGGTTGATGTGCTTAGCCTCTTCTTCACAGGAGTTGATACTTCTCCGAAACTGTAGTGCGTAATCCAGTATTCAGATGTATCGGTTTCAAGCATCGGTCTAAGCTGTTCTATAGTTTCAGCTTCAAGAATCCTTGACAGCAGTCCTTGCGATGTGTGATACAGTTTCGCCAGTTGGGCTATTCTTACGTGAGGAAAGTTTCCCGGGCGCATACGCAGCAGTTTCCATCGGCAGTTGTCCGAAGAGGTAAAACCGAATTTGTGTTTCAGATATGTATATTCTTTAAGAAGTCTGTCGGTATATTCATCGTATGCGGCATCCAATAGCCCCGACTGTCCGAAGAATACAGCTTCTATCTGGAACAGACTGTCACGATGCTTGTCTACCGCCCTCAGAGGAATGGTCTGTGCCCACAGTTCGAAGGCATCACTGTTGGTTCCGAAACCGAAGTTACGTGCCAGAGTTATAAAGAAAACGTCCTCCCAGTTGTTGTTATATTTCTCCATCAACTTTGTTATGCGCTCTGTTTTCTCCTCGAATCGCTCTATCTGGAGTGTGTTCAACCAACTGTGCATCAATAGCTTCGACAGTGACGGAATAAGTTTGTAGCACGCAGGGTAGTGTGCAGTGCGTATCAGCTCGTTATAGCTGTCCACAAGATAAGTTGGGTAGTGTAGTTCCATTTGAGGAATCTTTTCCCCATTGGGTCGGCAAGGTTCGTAGTCGATGTCGGACGCTATGTGCAGAATTACATTGTCGTAATCGGAATTTGTGTCATGATGATGTAACTTCCAGTCGGAAGCCTTAAGGTGTATCTCTATGTTTCCCACCCATAACACACCGCCTATCTTAATCTTGGCATTGAAGAAATCTGGGCCTGCATTCGTGTTCCACAGTCCCGGGTCGATAACTTCCACTTCCATGCCGTCTGTAGTACGTAACGGCTTAAGCGGGAAAAGTTTGTGTTTCCATACATAATGTAAAAGTTGTTCCATGCTAACGAGTGTAAATATTGCCTAAATGTAATGATTTATAATGAAAAGCATTATCTTTGTGGCTAAAATAAATCGAAAAATATGAAGATAGCATTAATTGGATATGGAAAAATGGGCAAAGAGATAGAAAAGATTGCCCTTTCACGCGGACATGAGATTGTTAGTATCATAGATATAAACAATACACAGGATTTCGAGTCGGAAGCGTTCCGCTCGGCTGATGTGGCAATAGAATTTACAGCCCCTTCTGTGGCTTACAACAACTGTTTGTCGGCCTTCAAGAATGGTGTAAAGGTGGTTTCAGGCAGTACTGGATGGATGAGCGAGCATGGCGACGAGATGCGCCGTATGTGTGCCGAAGAAGGAGCCACTCTGTTCTGGTCGTCAAATTTCAGCCTTGGCGTAGCTATTTTCTCTGCCGTAAACAAGTATCTGGCTCGTATAATGAATAATTTCCCGGGATATGATGTGTCAATGGTGGAAACTCACCACATTCACAAACTTGACGCTCCGAGCGGTACTGCCATAACTTTGGCCGAAGGAATTCTGGAGAACCTCGACCGTAAAGACAAATGGGTTATGGGTACACTTACCGCACCGGACGGTACAGTGACAGGTACTACTGAGTGTGCTGCAAATGAAATGCCTGTAAGCGCAATACGTCGCGACGAGATCCCGGGTATCCACACCATAACATACGAATCGGAAGCCGATTCAATCATCATTACCCATGATGCCAAGAACCGCAAGGGATTTGCTCTTGGAGCAGTGCTTGCAGCTGAATATACTGCAGAGCATACAGGATTCTTAGGTATGAATGACCTGTTTAACTTTTAATTGTCTTGTCTGATTTTCAGCTTTTAATTCTTAATTTTTAATTCTTGATTCACAAAATGATACAGGCATCACGTAAACAATGGATAAAGTTTGCCATAGCAATGGTACTTTATTTAGCATTCATCATCTGGCTGAAGAGCTGGCTTGGTATAATTGCCATACCGTTCATCTTCGATGTTTATATAACCAAGAAAATACCTTGGACATGGTGGAAGAAATCTACCAATCCGCTTGTAGTAACCGTTATGAGCTGGGTGGATGCCATCGTATTTGCTCTGGTAGCGGTATATTTCGTCAATCTGTACTTCTTCCAGAACTACGTTATCCCATCGTCTTCGCTTGAGAAATCGTTGCTTGTGGGCGACTATCTGTTCGTAAGTAAGATGAGCTATGGAGCAAGGGTTCCTCAGACTCCGCTTCACATGCCGCTCACTCAGCACACACTTCCGGTATTCAATTGCAAGTCGTATCTGGAATGGCCTAAATGGGATTATAAGCGTGTGGAAGCTCTCGGACACGTACAGCTTAACGATATCGTAGTGTTCAACTTTCCTGCAGGTGACACAGTGGCTACAGCCATGCCGGCAGAGGATATCTACCGCATAAGCTATCAGGCAGGTAAGGAGCTTTCCAAGCCTATCGATATGTCTACACTCACACCGTTGCAGCAGCGCGATGTATATGACTACTATTATTCAGTAGGTCGCAGATATATCAATGAGAATAAGTCAATGTTCGGCGAAGTAGTAAGTCGTCCTGTTGACAGACGTGAGAACTACGTGAAACGTTGTGTAGGTCTTCCGGGACAGACACTCGAAATCAAGAACAAGATTGTATATCTTGACGGCAAGGCAAACAAGGAGCCGGACAACGTGCAGTACAGATATTTCGTGAAGACCACCCGTCAGCTCCCTGACGAATTGTGCAAGGAATTAGGCATAAGCCAGGAAGACCTTATGGCATACTATCCGCAGGAATCGGTATATAACATTCCGCTTACGGAAAAAGCCAAGGCTGCACTGCTTGCACGCAAGGACCTTGTGAAGTCGATAACAGACGTTCCTGGAGATGATGCCGGAGGCTTGTATCCTGTAAACAAACTCACAGGATGGACAACCGACAACTACGGACCTGTATGGATTCCTAAGAAGGGTGAAACCATAGAACTGACAATAGACAATCTTACTATATACGAACGACCGATACATGTTTACGAAGGCAACAAATTAGAAGTGAAGGACGGCAAAATCTATATCAACGGTGAGGAAACAAATAAATATACCTTCCGTATGGATTATTACTGGATGATGGGTGACAACCGTCATAACTCTGCCGACTCACGCTTTTGGGGATTTGTTCCTGAGGACCATATCGTTGGTAAGCCAATCTTCATCTGGCTGTCGCTCGACAAGGACAGAGGATGGTTCGATGGAAAAATACGCTGGAACAGACTGTTTAAATTTGTGGATAATATAAAGTAACCTTTTGAAACCCTGGCTGACATATATCAGAGTCATAGTCATAGTCGTGCTGGCGGTGATTATAGTCAGAACCCTGTTTGTCACATCATGTTTTATACCTTCTTCAGGCATGGAGAACACACTTTACCGAGGAGAAGGAGTCCTGGTGGGCAAATGGAGTTACGGATGGCGTGTGCCTCTGCAGTCGGTTTTCGGCTATAAAAGGTTGCTTCCTGCAGAAGTCAGGCAGGGTGATATCGTGGTATTCAACAATCCCATGCCTGCCGATACGTCATTGTCGGTGGACAGTAGAGAACTGTACATCAGCAGGTGTATAGGAACTCCGGGTGACACTCTGATGCTGAACAGTCAGCTTATGGCCGAAGGGACAGATGTGTTCAGCCCTGATGCGAAAGCTCTTTATTCATATCCGTCAGAAAGAGAAAAAACAATGGACAGAGTGTTACATTCTTTAGGAATAACCGACAATCAGTTAGCCGGATATACTCCTGAGGGCAATTATATCAGAAGTTTCAGCTATTACGAACATTATCTCATAACCCAAAGACTTGACCGGCAGGTGAAACTTGCACCGCTTTATCCCGGAAACAGCCGTAAAGCATATCCTTTTGTGGTTCCGCAGAAAGGGACCCCGGTAAAGATATACCCATGGAATGCAGCCCTTATAGGCAATATGATAGCCTTCCATGAGAAACGCGCCGCATCTTTGAAAGGTGACACGGTGTATGTAGACGGCAAGCCGGTGAAAGAATATACATTCCTGCAGGATTACTACTGGATGGTGTCCAATGATCCTGTAAACATTAACGATTCGCGCCTGTTCGGCTTTGTGCCGGAGAATCATATCATAGGCAAGGCATTGAGAATATGGTATCCTTCGAAGAAGGAACGGTTCATGAAAAAAATTCATTAAACACAGAAGATGGAAAGTAAAGATATTATCCTCGGGTCGGCATATCTGGCTCCGGTTTCATATTTCGCAGCATTGTATTCTTGCAGAAAAGCTTATATTGAAAGATATGACCATTATATGAAGCAGACATACCGCAACAGATGCGTTACAGCCTCGGCTGACGGACCTCTTGCACTGACCATACCTGTGGAGAAATCATCCGAAGGCAAGTGTGCCATGAAGGATATCAGAGTGTCGGGACACGGCAATTGGCGTCACGTCCACCGCAATGCGTTTGTGGCTGCATACAAGCAAAGCCCTTTCTTCGATTATTATGTAGACGAGTTCAATGCCTTTTTTGACAGAAAATATGAGTTCCTTTACGATTTCAATATGGAACTCACTCAGTGGCTGTGCGAGCAGATAGACATTCAACCCGAACTTGTTCCTACAACGGGGTATATGGATACCGGCGAAGGCATTCTCGATTTGCGTGAGGCAATACATCCTAAGAAGTCTGCCGTAGATATGGCTTCATTCTATCGTCCCGTACCATACTATCAGGTATTCGACTCCCGACACGGATTCCAGCCGGATTTAAGTATCGTGGATTTGCTCTTCAATATGGGTCCGGAGAGTCTGTTGGTGCTGAGGGATAGTGTGAAACTATAAATCTGTTCCATAACGCGGTATATAGCAAACCAGTACATCAACCGCTTCCTTAGTGAGGGCAGGCTGGAGAATATCGGATATAAGAGCCATCCGGTGTATGTGGCTGTGCCGGGGAATTTCGGGGTATGGTTTATTACGGTGAGGCTTAGTACAAAAATCCCATCATCCATAAAGGGATTTTATTGCCATGTGGGGTTTCTATGTCATCCGCAAGAACGTAAGAATCAGGAATGTCTGCAATCTGTGAGTAGGATTTGTTTTCTCCTCCCACCTCAAACGTCCATTTTCCGTCAATTCTAAAATCACCTTGTGCTTTTCCATATTCTATTGTGTGGGCATGACTTAACTGATTTACTGTGAAGCATTCTCTGACAGTTCCAATCTTTACAGGTACTGTTGCGAGAGCGTAAAGCAGATTTGGTGAGTCAAGAAATATCTTGTCCGGTTTTTGCATTTTCTTTACTGAAGTAATGTCACTGTATAACAGTTTTATGATTTTTGCATCGTTAAGATGGTTCAAGTAATCAAGTACGGTGTTTCTTTGCAAACCGGTAATAGATGACAATTTCGATATGTCGACTTCGTAAGGCACATTTTGAGCTAACACATTAAGTAATGCCTTTATTTTTCTGGTATTAGCTGTGTTTATGTTTCTGAGTTGCGGGAGTTCTACGTCTATTACATAATTTATAGTTTGTTCTATTAAAGTATAGTAGTCGATTGGATTAGTCAGATAGAATGGGTAATAGCCGTATTTCAAGTATTCATGGAAATATTGAATAGGGCGGCATTTGCTGTTTACTTCCATGGCAAGGAATATAGGGTTTTGCAATATATTTTCCAACGTGTAAACAGGAATGTCTATGCTTTTGTAAAATTGCAGAAACTCTCTGAATGATAATCCAGGCATGTCGTAACCCCGGCACCGGCGAGATAAATCAGCATCTCCATTTAGAAGACTTAGCATGGAAGAACAGCTCAAAACTATCTTCATGTCCGGATAGATTTCAGTAATTTCTTTTATTTCTCTGCTCCAGTTTTCATATTTATGGACTTCATCCAAAGCTAAAAACTTACCTCCACGCTTATAAAATCTTTCGGCTGTTTCTATTATTGTATGTTGGCTGAAGTATACCCAATCCAAAGAACAGTATAACGCTTCTTCGCTACCGGGCACAAAGTGCTGTTTAATGTATTGTCGCAGTAGGGTGGATTTGCCCACTCCTCTGGCTCCTCTTATGCATAGCATCGGAGCAGACCAGTTGATTTGTTGCATGAAGCTTCTGGTGATATTCATGCTTGTAGCGCGTAACATTGCGTTTTGTTTTTCAAAAAGTGTATCCATGACTATGATTATTAATATATATTGCTTTTTGCAGAAAGCAATTTTAGTGAGAAAATGCTTTTTGCAGAAAGCAAATGTATGCATTTTTTGTTTAATATAAAAAGCTTTTCTACTATAATTTTAGATTTCTATTAAAAAAATGTATTGGAATAAAACGCTTTCTGCAGAAAGCATTTCCGCCCGAATATGTAAAAAACACTAACACTTTTCATTATAAAGGAATATAATGTTACTTTTGCAAGTAATTTTCATACAGAGGATAATAATCTGTTTATTTGTAAATTAATTGTTAAGAGTATGAATAACAACATTCCACCGATAACGAAAAATCTGCTTATCATCAATGTACTGTGCTTTTTCGGCGCGATAGTGGCAGAAAAATATGGTATAGATGCCGACAAGATTCTGAGTCTGCACTTCTTTATGGCATCCGATTTCAATATGGGGCAGTTAGTGACATATATGTTCATGCACGCAGGATTTTCCCATATTTTCTTCAATATGTTTGCCCTGTGGATGTTCGGACGTGTGCTTGAGCAGGTTTGGGGACCGAAGAGATTTCTCATATATTATATGGTGTGTGGTATCGGTGCCGGACTTATCCAGGAGTTGGTGCAGTTTATCCAATACGAAACTACATTGGTGAATTACGATGGTGTACAGACATCCCTCGGAGTTATCCCTATGGAGGAATATCTCAACATGATGCGTACGGTCGGAGCTTCGGGTGCCGTATATGGTATCTTGTTGGCATTCGGTATGCTTTTCCCGAACAGCCAGATGTTCGTATTCCCTCTTCCTTTCCCGATAAAGGCGAAGGTCTTCGTTATATTCTATGCTTTGGTGGAACTGTTCATGGGAATGTCTGCCAACGACAATGTTGCGCATTTCGCACATCTCGGAGGTATGCTTTTCGGCTTGATTCTTATTTTATACTGGAGGAAGAAAAATGGCAGCGGACAGATTTACTACTGATTTGAAGTATAACTTCTTCGGTCGTGATATAGTAGGACGACTGATACTGATAAACTGTGTGGTTTTCGTCTTTGTGGAGTTGGTGGGTGTCTTTCTGATGCTTTTCAATGTCCCTTATAATCCTGTCGCGTCATATCTCAGTCTTCCGGCCTCATTGAAAGAGTTTATATATCAGCCATGGTCGGTCGTAACGTATATGTTTATGCATGGCGGCATATTTCATATACTGTTCAATATGTTATGGCTGTACTGGTTCGGACGGTTGTTTCTGAACTTCTATTCGTCGAAACACTTGCGCGGACTGTATGTCCTGGGAGGATTATGCGGCGGACTGCTTTATATGATTTCGTACAATGTTTTTCCGTATTTTGAATACAGCAGAGAAGTAGCGACACTTGTCGGGGCATCTGCATCGGTGCTTGCCATAGTTGTGGCTACGGCGGTCAGGGAGCCTGAGTTTCCGGTGCAGTTTATGTTTATAGGTACTGTCCGACTGAAATATGTGGCATTGTTTATGGTGCTCTTTGATTTGCTTTTCATGACTTCCAGCAATGCCGGAGGGCATATTGCTCATCTTGGTGGCGCAGCGGCCGGTTTCTGGTTTTCTACTGGACTGGCAAAAGGTAATGATGTAACAAAGTGGATTAATGCTGTTATCGATTTCTTTGCCGGAGGATTCAAACTGCCGAAACGTAAACCGAAAATGAAGGTACATTATGGCGAACGACAGCAGCAATATGATTATAATGCTCGTAAGAAGGCTGATGAGGACGAGATAAACCGTATCCTTGAGAAACTGAGAAAGTCCGGTTACGGAAGTCTGTCGGAGGATGAGAAAAAGAAACTTTTTGATGCCAGCAGAAGATGAAATTCATTAGGAATACATTCAAGTTCTTTTTTCTGATTATCAATATCATTGTAGGTGTATGTTTTCTGATATGTGCCTACAGTCCTATGATTTCGCCTGTGCAACATCCTTTGTGGGCGTGTGCAGGGCTTTTCATTCCGATATTCATAATCCTGAACATGTGTTTTGTGGTGTTCTGGGCTTTTATGAAATGGAAAATGATGATTGTTCCTGTGGCTTTCTTCCTGTTGGGATGGAATTCGCTCATGTCCTATTCTCCGATTAATCTTTCTACAGAAGCTTCGGGAGGCGATACATTGGAGTTGCTGACTTATAATGTGATGCAGATGCAGCACCGGAAAGCGGCCGACGGAAGGCGGGTAAATCCCGTGTTGGATTATATCAGAGAGTCCGGTGCGGATATAGTGTGTCTTCAGGAATATCCTGCACATAATGCAAAGATAAAGAACGCTTTACAGAAGGTTTATCCGTACGTGAGAGTTCATACAGTGAACGGAAATTCCATGGCATGCTATTCCAAATATCCTGTTAAACTTATCGAGAATATAGATATAGAAAGTAAGTATAACGGCAGTGTAGCTTTCTCTGTCAAGTATAAGGAATATGATATCCCGGTGATAGTCAATCATTTGGAGTCGAACAAACTTGATGCTCACGACAAGGAAGTATATACGGATATGCTTAAGGCTCCGGATGAAAATAAGGTGAAAAGCGGTAGTAAGCATCTATTTAAGAAACTGGCTGATGCAATGGCTATACGCGGACCGCAGGCGGATGTTATCTCGGAATATATCGAGCAGAACTATTCTCCTTATATGATAGTGTGCGGCGATTTTAATGATACTCCTGTGTCGTATGTCCACAACAGGATTTCGGAGAAACTGCAGGATGCATATATTGAGGCCGGAAACGGACCGGGAATAACTTATAACAGAAACTTTCTGTATTTCAGAATAGACCACATTATGGTGGGCGATGCCTACAGAGTGCCGGATTGCCGGGTGGATGATTCGATAGATGCTTCCGACCATTATCCGCTGAGATGCAGACTGGAATTAAAAAGATAATCCAAAAACTCAAAACATATGAAACAAGTAATGATGGCTTTGGCTTTAGGCGGCATGGTGTGTGCATGCGGTCAGAAACAGGCGGATACGGTAAATCCGTTTATGACAGAGTTCCAGACACCGTACGGAACTCCGGACTTTAACAATATCAAGTTGGAACACTATGAACCGGCTTTCCTGAAAGGTATCGAACAGCAGAATGCCGAGATTAAGGCTATAGTGGAAAATCCGGCTAAACCTACTTTCGAGAATACTATCGTTGCACTTGACAACAGCGGCGAGATTCTGTCAAGAGTGGCAGGTGTGTTCTATGCTCTTACTGAGGCTGATACCAACGACGGACTTATGGCCTTGGAGGAGAAGATGGCTCCGGTGTTGTCGGCTCATAATGACAATATCTATCTGAACATCGATTTGTATCAGCGTGTGGCTGCTGTTCACGAACAGGAGGCTAACGGAGAAATTCAGCTTACTACCGAACAGCACTATCTGCTTGACAAGTATTATAAGAGATTTGTATCATCTGGAGCCTCTCTGGATGCAGAAAGCCAGGAAAAGCTTCGCGAGATAAACAGTAAACTGTCTACTCTTTCGATAGAGTTCGGCAATCATGTATTGGCTGAAAATAATGCTTTCCGGCTGGTTATCGACAATGAGGCTGACCTTGCAGGTCTTCCTGAGTCTGTAATAGCTGGTGCAGCTACAGAGGCAAAGGCTAACGGTATGGAAGGCAAGTGGCTTTTCACTCTTCAGGCTTCAAGCAGAACTCCGTTCCTGCAGTACGCCCAGAACCGTGAACTGAGAAAGAAGATGTATCAGGCATATACCAATATGGGTAACAATGGTGATGCCAACGACAACAAAGAGGTGTTGAAGCAGATTCTTACTCTTCGTCTGGAAAAGGCTAAACTGATGGGATTCGACAACTATGCACAGTACGTTCTTCAGAACAATATGGCCAAGACTCCTGAAAACGTGATGAACTTCCTGAACGAGCTTTGGAAATATTCTATCAAGAATGCCAAGACTGAAGCTGCCGAGTTGCAGAAGATTATGGACAAGGAAGGTAAAGGAGAGAAACTTGAGGCATGGGACTGGTGGTATTATGCAGAAAAACTTCGTCAGGAGAAATATAATCTGAATGAGGATGAAATTAAACCGTATTTCAGCCTTGAAGACGTAAGAAGCGGATTGTTCTATGTTGTAAACAAACTGTATGGAATCACTCTCACAAAGGTTGACTCTATCTCTGTATATAATAAGGATGTAGAAACTTACATCGTGAACGATGCAGACGGTTCATACCTCGGTGTGTTCTATTCAGACTATATGCCACGCTCAAGCAAGAGAAGCGGTGCATGGATGAGCAACTTCCGCGAACAGAAAGAGGGTGTACGTCCTATTATATATAATGTAGGCAGCTTTACAAAACCTGTAGGCGATGTTCCTTCACTGCTTTCTATCGACGAGGCTCGCACTATGTTCCACGAGTTCGGACATGCGCTCCACGGAATGCTTTCACAGTGTAAGTACTATGGCGTTTCGGGTACATCTGTAGCGCGTGATTTCGTAGAACTTCCATCTCAGATAATGGAACACTGGACGATGGCTCCTGAAGTAATGAAAGTTTACGCTAAACACTATCAGACAAGAGAAACTATATCTGACGAACTTATTGCCAAGATTGAAAATCAGGCTTTGTTCAACAGTGGATTTATGACAACTGAGCTTCTTGCAGCAGCAATTCTTGATATGGAATTGCATCTGCTGACCTCTACTGAGGGACTCGATGTTATGGCATACGAAAAGCAGGTTATGGATAAACTTGGATTGATTACTCAGATTGCACCACGCTATCGTGCCACTTACTTCAACCACATCATCGGCGGATATGCAGCTGGATACTATGCTTATCTGTGGGCAGAAAGACTTGATGCAGATGCTTTCAGTGCGTTCGAGGAAAAAGGCCTGTTCGATGAGGCGACCGCTACTGCCTTCCGCAAGAATATTCTTGAGAAGGGTGGTTCGGATGATCCTATGAAACTTTACGTGGCTTTCCGCGGACAGGAACCAAGTATTGAACCGATGCTGAAAAACAGAGGATTAAAGTAATACGAATTTGATAATATTTGATATTAAGGTCGCAAAATAACGTTTTTGCGACCTTTTTTGTTCATATTTAGCAAAATATCAGCATTCTTTCAGCTATAAACAGAAAAAAAAGCTATATTTGCAACCTTGAAAAAACGTATTTAATCAAAAAAGTAAAATAAAATAAATTAAACTATCATGCAAAACAAAGGATTTGTAAAAGTCTTTGCGGTATTATTGACCCTTGCATGTGCCTTTTATCTTTCGTTCTCGTTCGTGACTCGTCATCACATGAAGCTTGCAGAACAGGACCCGAAGGGTGCGGCACACTACCTTGATTCTATGCAGAATAAAAAGGTATGGTTGGGAGTTTACTCGCTGAAAGACTGCCGTGAGATGGAGATTGGTTTGGGTCTTGACCTGAAGGGTGGTATGAACGTCATTCTTGAAGTGTCTGTTCCTGACGTAGTAAAAACACTTGCTGACAACAAGCCGGACGAGGCTTTCAATGCTGCTGTGGCTGAAGCTGCAAAACAGCAGATTACAAGTCAGGAAGATTTTATCACATTGTTCGTAAGAGAGTATAAGAAACAGGCTCCTGAAGGCAAGTTGGCTGAAATCTTCGCTACTCAGCAGTTGAAGGACAAGGTTAACACTCGTAGCACTGACGCTGAAGTAGAAGCTGTTCTTCGTGAAGAGGTTAAGGCTGCTGTAGAAAACTCATATAATGTATTGCGTACACGTATCGACCGTTTCGGTGTGGTTCAGCCAAACATTCAGACTCTTGAAGGAAAGATGGGCCGTATTATGGTCGAACTTCCTGGTATCAAAGAACCTGAACGTGTGAGAAAACTTCTCCAGGGTTCTGCAAACCTTGAGTTCTGGGAAACATACGAAGCTTCTGAAATCGTTCCTGTTCTTGCATCAGCAGACAGCCGTGCACGCGATATCCTTTCTGTTTCTGAATCAACAGACTCAGTAGAGGTTAAGGCTGAAGCAGCTGCACCTGCTGTATCTGCAAAGGATAGTCTTACTGCTGCATTGAAGGGTGAAACAGTTGAAGCTAAGGTAGACATGGAACAGTTGAAGAAGGAACATCCTTTGTTGTCTGTTCTTCAGTTGAACCAGAGTGGTGTAGGCTGTATCGTAGGTTATGCTGACTATAACGATACTATCCAGATTAATAAAGTATTGAACATGAAGGAAGTGAAGAACATCCTTCCACGTGATTTGAAACTGATGTGGGGTGTTAAGGCTTCGGATATGGACAAGACAGGCCGTATCTTCGAACTTTATGCCATCAAATCTACTCAGCGCAACGGACGTGCTCCACTTGAAGGTGACGTTATCGTAAATGCACGCGATGAATTCGACCAGTTCAACAAGCCATGTGTAAGCATGTCTATGAACACTGAAGGTTCTCGTCGTTGGGCAGTTCTTACAAAACAGAACATCGGTCGTGAAATAGCTATCGTACTTGACGGATACGTTTACAGTGCTCCACGTGTAAACGGTGAAATCACCGGTGGTAACTCACAGATTACAGGTAACTTTACTCCTGAAGTAACAAAAGACTTGGCAAACGTATTGAAGTCTGGTAAGATGCCTGCTCCTGCACGTATCGTTCAGGAAGACATCGTAGGTCCTTCTCTTGGTCAGGAATCTATCAACCAGGGTGTTATGTCATTCATTGTTGCCTTGATTGTTCTTATGGTTTACATGTGTGCAATGTACGGCTTCATCCCGGGTATGATTGCCAACCTTGCATTGTTCGTAAACTTCTTCTTCACACTTGGTATCCTTACTTCGTTCCACGCTGCACTTACTATGTCAGGTATTGCCGGTATGGTATTGTCACTCGGTATGGCTGTGGATGCTAACGTGCTTATCTATGAACGTACTAAAGAAGAGCTTCGCGCAGGTAAGGGTACTCGTCAGGCATTGTCTGAAGGTTACTCAAATGCGTTCTCGGCTATCTTCGACTCTAACTTGACTTCTATCATCACAGGTTTCATCCTGTTCAACTTCGGTACAGGTCCTATCCGTGGTTTCGCCACTACATTGATTATCGGTATCTTCTGCTCGTTCTTTACAGCAGTGTTCCTGACTCGTATTGTTTACGAACACTATATGAACAAAGACAAGTGGTTGAACCTTACATTCACTACAGGTATTTCTAAGAACCTGATGCAGAATGTACGCTATAACTTTATGGGTGCAACTAAGAAGTCGTTCACATTCTGGGGAATCGCTATAGCAGTATGTATCGTTTCATTCTTTGTTCGTGGTCTTGCACAGAGTATCGACTTTACAGGTGGACGTAACTTCGTAGTTCAGTTCGAACAGGTAGTTCAGCCTGAAACAGTCCGTAACCTTCTTCAGCCAAAAGTTGGCGATGCAAACGTACAGGCTATCGCTCTCGGTACAGACGGTAAGACTATCCGTGTGACTACCAACTACCGTATCGAAGAAGATTCTCCAACTATCGATGCTGAAATCGAAGCATTCCTTTATGAATCTTTGAAAGAAGGTAACTTGCTTGGTGAAGGTACAACACTTGAAATCTTCATCGACCGCGATAACCGTGCCGGAGGTTCTATCATCAGTTCTCAGAAGGTAGGTCCAAGTGTGGCTGACGATATCAAGACTTCAGCTATCTGGTCTGTAGCATTGGCTCTTATAGCAATCGGTCTGTATATCCTTATCCGATTCAACAATATCGCATTCAGTATCGGTGCTACTGTTGCTTTGGCAATAGATACATTGCTGATTATCGGTGCTTATTCATTGTTCTACGGAATCATGCCGTTCTCACTTGAAATTGACCAGACATTCATCGGAGCTATCCTGACAGCTATCGGTTACTCTATCAACGATAAGGTGGTTATCTTCGACCGTGTACGTGAGTTCTTCGGACTCTATCCGCAGCGCAACCGTATGCAGTTGTTCAATGATTCACTGAATACAACACTTGCCCGTACAATCAATACTTCACTCAGTACACTTATCGTATTGTTGAGTATTCTGATTCTTGGTGGCGACAGTATCCGCAGCTTCGCATTTGCTATGATTCTCGGTGTTGTAATAGGTACACTTTCTTCATTGTTCGTAGCTTCTCCTGTTGCTTATCTTACTATGGGTAACAAGATGCCTGAAGGTGAAAAGAAAGCTTAAGCATAAATTGATATAAAATAAAAAATCCCGACCGCTTAGTAACGGCCGGGATTTTTTGTTTTTGGTATAATTTATTTCTTAACTAAAACAACCAACAACTAATAACCAACAACTAATAACTAACAACTAACAACTATCTTCCAAACTTCTCTTTCAGCTTCGCAAGCATGTCTCTTGTCATCTCATCCAGGTCATACTCAGGTTTCCATCCCCATTCTTCGCGTGCGCAAGTGTCATCGAGTGAGTTAGGCCATGAATCAGCGATTGCCTGTCTTAATGGGTCAACCTTGTAATTCATCCGGAAGTCAGGTTCGTATTCTTTAATCTTATTGAATATGATTTCCGGATCAAAGCTCATTGAGGCTATATTGAACGAATTGCGGTGGATGAACTTGCTTGGGTCGGCTTCCATTATCTCTATGGCAGCACGGAGAGCATCCGGCATATACATCATATCCATAAAGGTACCTTTGGCTATGGGACATTCGAAAGTCTCGCCTTTAGCGGCAGAATAATAGATGTCAACAGCATAGTCTGTAGTGCCGCCTCCGGGAGGAGTGACGTACGAAATCAGTCCCGGAAATCTTACCGAACGTGTATCTACACCGAATCTTGTGAAGTAATAATCGCTTAGAAGTTCTCCTGAAACCTTTGTTACTCCATACATGGTTCTCGGATTGCGGATAGTGTCCTGTGGAGTTTTGTCCTTTGGAGTATTATTGCCGAAAACACCGATTGAGCTTGGAGTAAATACTGCACTATTCATTTCTCTTGCCACTTCCAGCACATTGAACAGACCTCCCATTCCGATTTTCCATGCAAGCTGAGGCTTGGCTTCTGCAACGGCAGACAAGAGAGCTGCAAGATTATAGATTGTGTCAATCTTGTATTTTGAAACAGTGTCCGCTATCTGTTGTGCGTTTGTGATGTCTACAATCTCGCACGGACCTGACTCTCTGATTGTTTCATTTGGTTTTGCGCCGGGAATATAACCTGCAACAATATTGCCATTATATATTCCTCTTAATTTCATGGTAAGTTCCGAACCAATCTGGCCCGTGGAACCGATAATAAGGATATTTTTCATAAATAAATCTTTGTATGGTTAATCATCACATGATACAAAGATATTTATAGTTTAAATAATTATGAAAAAAATATGCGTAATAAATACTGAATTTCGAAAAAAAAATCAGAACTTTGGCCTGATACAATTTACATTGTACCTTAATTGGAACTTTTTATCTGAGAAACATTATTTATTAACCTCATAAAAGAATATCTATGTACGGAAAATTTCAGAACTATCTGGCAGAAGAACTTTCCAATATCGAAGCAGCCGGATTATACAAAAAAGAGAGAATCATTACTACTCCACAGCGTGCGGATATCAAAGTAAATGCAGGAGAAGATGTGTTGAACTTCTGTGCCAACAACTATTTGGGACTGTCTGACAATAAACGCCTGATTGAAGCTGCCAAAGCCGCTATGGACACTCATGGCTACGGAATGTCGTCAGTACGTTTTATCTGCGGAACACAGGACTTGCACAAACAGCTTGAGGCTGCCATCTCAGATTATTTCAAGACTGAAGATACAATACTGTATGCTGCATGTTTCGATGCCAACGGAGGATTGTTCGAACCTCTTCTTACTGAAGAAGATGCTATCATATCTGATGCACTGAATCATGCGTCAATCATCGACGGAGTACGTTTGTGTAAAGCTAAACGCTATAGATATGCCAATGCCGATATGGCTGATTTGGAACGCTGTCTGCAGGAAGCACAGGCTCAGAGATTCCGTATTATTGCTACTGACGGTGTGTTCTCTATGGACGGTAATGTAGCTCCTATGGATAAGATATGCGACCTTGCCGAGAAATACGATGCCTTGGTAATGGTGGACGAATCACACTCTGCCGGAGTTGTAGGCCCTACCGGCCACGGTGTAGCCGAGCAGTTTGGTGTTTACGGCCGTGTGGATATCTTCACAGGAACACTTGGTAAGGCCTTCGGTGGTGCCATGGGTGGTTTCACTACAGGTAGAAAAGAAATTATAGATATGCTCCGCCAGCGTTCGCGTCCGTATCTGTTCTCCAATTCGGTTGCTCCGGCCATTATCGGTGCCAGCCTTGAAATGTTCAAGATGCTTAAGGAGAGCGACAGCCTACATGATAAACTGATGGAGAACGTAAACTATTTCCGCGACAATATGCTTGCCGCAGGATTCGATATCAAACCTACTCAGAGTGCCATCTGTGCAGTAATGCTGTATGATGCAAAACTTTCTCAGGACTTTGCTGCCCGTATGCAGGAAGAAGGAATATACGTTACAGGATTCTACTATCCGGTAGTTCCGAAAGGACAGGCCCGCATACGTGTACAGTTGTCGGCCGGACACGAACGTGCACATCTTGACAAGGCTATAGCAGCCTTTATAAAAGTAGGAAAGGAATTGGGTGTAATTAAATAAGACTGCATATAAAAAGAAGCACAGAGTAATGCATTTCGCAATGTATTATTTGTGCTTCTTTTTTATGCATTATATAATGCATTCATTGATTGGACTTTCTTTTGTACCCCCGAGGGGAATCGAACCCCTATCTAAAGTTTAGGAAACTTCTATTCTATCCGTTGAACTACAAGGGCGGTTAATACCGAGCTTTTGCAAATGTTTTGCAAATGCATTGCAAAAATACATCTTTTTGGTGATTATGCAATAATTTATGTGAAAAAAAACGTATGATTATACGTTTTGTAGAAAAATATTGCAGTTTTATTGTTTTTTTGAAAGAAGTTTTCCATTTTTGTAGACAATAATATTTTTGAAAATTTTAAATTGCAGCATTATGGCAGAAGAAATGACAGTCAAGGAGATTGATGAAGTGGTAGTACGCTTCTCAGGAGACTCTGGCGACGGTATGCAGTTGGCCGGAAATATGTTTTCCAATATATCAGCTACTGAGGGAAATGACATCAGTACTTTCCCTGATTATCCTGCAGATATACGTGCTCCGCAAGGTTCGCTTACCGGAGTGTCAGGATTCCAGGTGCACATCGGTTCCGGAAAGGTTTATACTCCGGGTGATAAATGCGATGTGCTGGTAGCTATGAATCCGGCTGCTCTGAAGACACAATATAAGTTTTGCAAACCACAGTCTGTAATTATTATAGATACAGATTCGTTTACAAAGCGCGATTTGGAGAAGGCTCAGTTCCAGTTGGAAAACCCTTTCTCTGAACTTGGAATAAAGAACGAGGTGGTAGAGGCATCCATCACAACCATGTGTAAGGAATGTCTGAAAGACAGCGGACTGGACAACAAGTCTATCCTCCGTACAAAGAATATGTTTGCGTTAGGCTTGGTATGCTGGCTCTTCCAGCGTGATGTAAAGATAGGAGAGAAAATCCTGCGCGAGAAGTTTGCCAAGAAACCTGAAATAGCTGAGGCCAATGTGCGGGTGCTTTATGCCGGTTATCAGTTCGGTGCAAATACCCATGCATCTGTTTCAATGAGTTACAGAGTCCCGTCAAAGAACCAGAAAGCCCACGGACGCTATATGGATATAAATGGTAATAAGGCTACATCCTACGGACTTATTGCAGCAGCAGAAAAAGCAGGATTGCAGCTCTACCTCGGTTCGTATCCTATTACTCCGGCTACAGACATACTTCATGAACTGTCAAAACACAAATCGCTTGGAGTAAAGACCGTTCAGTGTGAGGATGAGATTGCAGGATGTGCTTCGGCTGTGGGAGCTGCATTTGCAGGAGCATTGGCTGTAACTTCCACTTCAGGTCCGGGTGTCTGTCTTAAGAGTGAGGCTATGAACCTTGCTGTAATTGCAGAGTTGCCTTTGGTCGTTGTGAACGTACAGCGCGGAGGCCCTTCTACAGGTCTTCCTACCAAATCAGAACAGACAGACCTTCTTCAGGCACTCTACGGACGTAACGGTGAAAGCCCTATGCCGGTGATAGCAGCATCATCACCTACAGACTGTTTCGATGCGGCATATACAGCCTGCAAGATAGCTTTGGAGCACATGACTCCTGTCGTACTTCTTACAGATGCATATATTGCCAACGGTTCTGCAGCATGGAAATTGCCTGATTTGAACGAATATCCATCCATCAATCCTCCATATGTGACTCCTGATATGGCTTCATACTGGACTCCGTTCCTCCGCAATTATGAGACAGGTGTACGCTATTGGGCAAAGCCGGGCACTGAAGGATTCATGCACCGTATCGGTGGGTTGGAGAAGAGCAGCGAAACAGGTGCTATATCTACAGAACCGGAAAACCATCATCTGATGACAAAACTCCGTGCAGAGAAGGTAGCCAAGATAGCCGATACACTGCCATTGCTCGAAGTGGAAGGAGAAGAGGATGCAGACCTTCTGATAGTAGGTTTCGGCGGTACATACGGACATCTTCATTCAGCCATGGATATACTCAATGCCAATGGCAAGAAAGCTGCCCTTGCACACTTCCGTTTCATCAATCCGCTTCCTAAGAACACTGAGGCAGTGCTTCGCAAGTACAAGAAGATTGTCGTTGCGGAACAGAACATGGGACAGTTTGCAGGCTATCTGCGCATGAAGATAGAAGGATTGCATTTACATCAGTTTAATCAGGTAAAGGGTCAGCCTTTCGTAGTACAGGAACTGGTTGACGCTTTCACTAAAATAATGGAGGAATAATCTATGAGCGAAACAAAATATACAGCAGCCGATTATAAAGCAGGACAGCCTCGCTGGTGTCCGGGATGTGGCGACCATGCTTTCTTGAATTCATTCCATAAAGCATTGGCAGAAATAGGAACAGTTCCTAAGGATATAGCCGTAATATCAGGTATCGGATGTTCGTCACGTCTGCCTTATTATATGAACACATACGGTATGCACACCATTCACGGACGTGCTGCAGCAATAGCGACAGGTGTGAAAGTAGCCAACCCTCAGCTGACAGTATGGCAAATCTCCGGTGATGGCGACGGTCTTGCCATCGGTGGTAACCACTTCATCCATGCCATCCGCCGTAATGTGGATATCAATATCATACTTCTGAACAACCGTATCTACGGATTGACTAAAGGACAATACTCACCTACATCGGAAAGAGGATTTGTCAGCAAGTCATCTCCATACGGAACAGTGGAAGACCCGTTCCGTCCGGCAGAACTTTGTTTCGGGGCACGTGGACGCTTCTTTGCACGTTGTGCTGCAGTAGACGGCAATCCGTCTGTGGAAGTGCTTAAAGCGGCCGAAAAGCATAAAGGAACGTCTGTAGTAGAGGTGCTGCAGAACTGTGTAATCTTCAATGACGGAACTCACAACTCTATAGCCAAGAAAGAGGACCGTGAACGCAACGCTATCTATCTGGAACATGGCAAACCAATGCTGTTCGGTCTTGACAAAGAGTTCGGACTTATGCAGGAAGGCTTTGGCCTGAAGGTAGTGAAACTTGGTGAGAACGGTATTACTGAAAAAGATATCCTTGTTCACGATGCACACTGTATGGACAATACATTGCAACTCAAACTTGCTCTTATGGAAGGCCCTGACTTCCCTATAGCTTTAGGAGTAATTCGTGATGTTGAGGCCCCTACATATGAACAGGCAGTTGAAGACCAGATAAAGGAAGTGTCAGAAAAGAAGAAATATCATAATTTTGCCGAACTTCTCGACACTAACGATACTTGGGAAATTTAATAATCAGAATCATCCGGATAGTATCTCCGGTATGAACGAAAACGGAATGCACCACAGCGGATGCATTCCGTTTTTTTATAGTTTTTCATAGACCTTTACCCAGTCTATCATCATCTTGACGGGCAGTTCCTCTATATTTGCCTTGCCCACCCATGCACCTTCTATCTGCATGTCTATCAGAATGTAGTATGGCGTTCCGAAAGGGAATTGTCCCTCCTTGTCGGTCTCAATTTTCGGATAAGTGTGTGTTACTTTTCCGTTCACCGAGAATACTATCTTGTCCTGCAAAATCTCCACACCATAAACATTGTATCCGTCCGGATTGATTTCCGCTTTTCCCGAATGCTGCGGATTGCTTTTCTCTTTCAGAATGTGAGTGTAATAGGTGTGTACAGTCTGATACACGAAATCATCGTGGTTAAGCCTTTCCAGTATATCTATTTCTCCCGCATTCGGCCATTTACCTTTTTCCGGCAACATCCATATGGCAGGCCATGCTCCCTGTGCGGCTTCCAGTTTGGCTCTGACTTCCACTTTTCCATGTCGCATAGTGAACTTACCTTTGGTAAATACTCCTCCTGTAAGGAATCTTGCAGTGTCGCTCGGTTCTATACCGTCGTTCAGAACTCCGTGTAATACCAGTTTTCCATTTTTAATCTCGTATAGTGATTCATGCGATGACATGTATCTGTTCCAGTCCGATTTTCCTCTTGGTATTTTGGACCATTTATCATTATCAATAGATTTTCCCTTGAAATCCTCTTTCCATATCATCCTGTAACTGTCCTTTTCCTTCCATGCGTTAGCATTGTGGATGGGAAGTAGGCAAACAAATATAAGCAATAATGCGTTTATTCTGTTCATAATAATTTGTTCTTTATTTGAAAACGAATAGGAAAAGAAACCGTAACACGTTCGTGTTCCGCCCGCGTCACGTTCGTGTTTCGCGCGTTACACGTTCGTGTTTCACGCGTTACACGTACGTGTTACGGTTTCTGCGTCGAAGAATTTTTATAAAAGTTTATTTTCGTTCTTTTAAATGTTTTCGCAAATGTAAAATTAATATTCGATGTGTCCGTATGAAACATTCTTTATTTCACCTTTGAAGCCCATATACTTGTCGCCAATAGTTTCCAATGGGAATATTAAAGTTTCAAGATACCAGAAACGGTCTTTCCTGTTATGTCTGAAGTTATAGACTTCGCGTGTGCGGCCTTCAAGTCTTTCCGCTTTCTTTCCGTTTACGAATAGGGTAGTACCTTTCACATCGCCCTCTATGCGTATCTTTGTCCATTCTCCGGCAGGCATACGGTAGTCGTGGAACACGAACTCATATCCGTCGCGGCGGAAAGCAAACTTACCGGTGTTATGCCAGTTGGCTATAAATTCAGAATGTGGACCTTTGAACAGGATGGCATCTATGGCAGGAACACTGTCTGTACGGAGTTCAAATTCCACTGCATACGGATAGCCTATTTCCTTGACACTGTTTGTTACAGTTTCGTTACCGTTCAGCGACAGGACTTTTCCGTCATTGACAAGTTTGCCCGGTTTCTCGACTTTTGCCATCAGATTTACTCCCGGAGCTTCCGGAGTAGTGCTGCATAGAGCTTCGAAATCCTTGAAAGGTACAGCCTTCTGTTTTTCGCCTTTCCAAAGTTTGTCAGACAATAACTGTATTGCAGGGAAGCAGCGTATGTGTACATCCTGCTGGCTCACTCCGTTGCTTACACGGTCGTTCCATACGGCAAGCATAGCACCGAGGAAGTTTGGATTTCCTGTTTCTATTTTCTCCTCTTTTCTCATCATTTCCGGTTTCCAGTTGTTGTACAGCCATTCATATTCCAGGAAATCGTGGTAATAGTTCACGTGAGGTACTATGTAGAGGAACCAGTCGCAGAGATTCACCACCTTGGCTCCTGTAGCGAGCGATGTTTTAACATCCATCCAGTTTGCGTTCCATGCGCTGACAACGCAGCCGTCAAGATTAACCTCTGTTTCGCCTTTCATCTTGCTAAGGCTACCCCAAAGACGCGGAGTCTTGCCGTATTTCTTTATCAGACTGATGTAGTGGTTTGTGAAACGGCGGAACTGCTCTGCCTCTTTCAGGTTATATTCGTCTGTACCGATATGTACTTCAGGGCCTATGAAAACCGGGTTCTCTCCTGAAATATATTCGTCAAAGAGGGAGTCGGCAAAGTCATAAACCTCCTTTTTGTAGAGATCCAGATGGTCTGCACCGTATTCCTTGTTGTCGGCAGCCAGTTTCGGATTATAGTGAGTGAACGCCAAAGAATGTGCCGGAACGTCTATTTCCGGAATGATGTTTATTCCGTACTGTTGAGCCATAATCTGCAGTTCGCGGAACTCCTCTTTGGTGTACGAGCCGTCTTTTGCAGTCAGTCCAGGAAATTTGTCGCTCTCCAGACGGAAAGCCGAATACGCTTTGTTCCAGTCATTGTCTGCAAATTCAAGAAATCCGTTGTCGTTCAGATGGATTTGCAGCTCGTTCATCTTGTAGAACGAAAGAATCTTCACATAGTCTTTCAGAAAGTCTAAGGTAAAGAACTTTCTTGCCACGTCTATCATGAATCCGCGGTTAGGATATTTCGGAAAGTCTGTGGCTTTTCCCTTTTGAAGACCGTCGGGCTGGTTATATATCATCTGCAGCAGAGTTCTGGTACCCCAAAAAACACCTTTAGTGGTTTCAGCCTCTATTTCTATTTTCGTACCTATTGAACATTCATAACCTTCACTGCCCAACTGGTCTTTTTTCTTGTTCAATGATAAAGAAATATCACCTTTCTTAGCTTTTCCGGTTATGGATACAGTGTATTCGTATCCGAACATTTCTTTCATGTCGTCGGCTAAGATTGCAGCCGTTTGCATGAGCAGACTGGAATCTTTCTTGCTTATAACAATAGTTCCGGTCTTCTCAGGCACAAACTTTCCGCTCTGTCCTTTCCAGCTTTGTAGAGCGGGGATAACTTTTGGTACATTGTTTCTGGCGAAAGATGAAATGCCGAAAATGCATGTGATAATTAGTGTGAGTGTTTTCTTTATCATGATGATTTTTTTATTGGGTTTAGGCCTAATGAGTTATAGTCTTGTTTGTGAAAGATATGAAAGTGAAATAGAGTATGTTTTTATCGTTTTTATATTAACTTCCTAAGCAGTACTTTTGCTTAGGAAGTTTTTCTTGAGTTTATTTTATTATCAGAAATTGGTTATTGTTTTTTCTGGATAATCAGAGGTTCGTCATTGTTTGCTCCGATTGCAAATTCGTAGTTATCCCAGTTTAGGTTGTTGAATATACCTAGTTTGCCTTTTAGATCATTAGCAGTAGCAGATTCAACATTTGTTATAGGTGTGGATTGAGAACCTTTAATAAAATAACAATTTGTGGCTTTTACAGCGTTGCTTGATGAACTGAATGCATGGTCTGTTTTTGGATTAAATTCTATTGATGTATAGCAGTTTGTTAAAGTCTTTGTTCCTCCTCCGCCTAAACTTCCTGTAAAACCACCATAAGTTTGTTTTTCCCTAAATGTAAGGCTTCCTGTAGTATAGCATCCTTCGATAGTCGTTGTTCCCCCATAGAAAGCATCACCAATAAATCCTGCTATTTTTAATGTTACATCAGGTTCATTTGTGATAATATTAATATTTGTACTGCATCCTTTAATTGTTCCTCCTTTATTACGTCCGATTAGTCCGCCTATGTTAGCTTCAGCTTCTGTTGATGTGTATGTGATATTAGTTGCTGATTTTACAAAAGAAAACTCAATATTTCCAGTGAAATTGTAGCCAACAAGTCCACCAGCATAGCACTTCTTTGAACCACTTATGGATAGATCAGATGCGTTAACAGTACATTCTGATATTGTTTTTCCTGTGTTGTTTGTTCCGACTAATAACCCTATACCAATGTCAGTCCCAATTGACGTAAGGCTTGCACTTAATTCTGAACTGTTTATAATACAGTTAGAGATTTTATTATTGTTGACACCTACAAGAATACCTGTTCCCCCATTATTATCTAAACTACCATTTTTTGTTACTGTAGCATCAGTTATATTCAAGTTCTTAATAGTACCATTGTTTACAGTAAAAATACCTCCGTTGCCATCTCCTACAGTGAAAGTCAAGTTTGAAATAGTTTTTCCATTACCGTCTAAAGTACCGTTAAATGTAGGAATTGGAGTAAATGCTATATTTGTAAAATCAAGATCTCTTGATAACTGATAGTATATGCCTGAAGCATTGTTTAATCCTTTAAGCTTTTCTACATTGTCAATAATGTATGGTGATACTTCAGTTCCTTCTCCTGCTGAAGTATTATCAATGGCAAGATTTAGTTCTGGTGTATAATAGAATTTGTTTTCTATTATAGGAGAACTTACTTTAAGATTATATGAATAAGTATAATCTCCGGAAGCTTTACTTTCTATCGCTTTTATGTTGAACTTACTTGCAGCGGAAATCTCAGTAGTGCGCAGCAGACAATATGCGCTGAACTCTGCTCCTGAACCTTTACCATCACCAAGTTTCACTTTAAGGCTGTTTACCGGAGAACCGAAAGTTTTTGTTCCGTCTGTATTAAAAGTAACATTGCTGTAGAAACCCAGTTCTTGATTGCCTGGAAAGCTTATTGTAAGTTCGTCAAACTTTTCTACGTTGCTTACTGCTCCAACATTTAGTTTGAAAACTGCATTCTCATGATTGAATGCAAGGGATATCTTTTGTGTTTCATCAGTTGATAATTCGGCTGAAGCAGTCATCAACTCATATTTTTCGATGTCGTTCAGTGTATTGATACTCTGACTCTGAGTTTCAAAGTTAAGTTTTACTCCTTCCTTGTTGACTTTTATATAGTTTGCATCTCCATAGAACGCAAGAATTTTTGTTGTATTCTGTGCTACAGCTACTGTCCCCTCGAAAGAAGCAGTCTTCTTGTCTTCACTTAAGGATTTAATGGTAAACTTAGTAAACCCGGAGTTCTCAGCATCAATATCTACTTCTTCAGTCAATCCGGTATTAGGTGAACCTACATATATAAAATCGTCTTCAGACCAGAAAGCCTTTATGGTATTTCCTGTTTCTTCGTACGAAGTGCGTGTAGCCGTACCGTTGGCAGATGCAGTTATAACGAGAGTTTTATATACAATCTCTGTTTTGTCTTTGTCTGTATTCTCAGTTTCCTGTTCTGTATCTTCAGGAGTATTTACTATTTCCATTTCATCGTTGCATGATGAGAATAATATAGAACCAAAGGCTAATAGTAAAAGGAATTTGTTGTACTTAGTAATCATAGTTTAAATCTTTTTTAAGTAATAATCATTAATCTACCCAAGGTTCACCCCATGGACCGTTACTGTCTCCGTAGTCGCTTGTAGTTCCTCCTGTTTGACTACCGGTCATGATGCAGCCTTCTATTTCAATATCGATTACTGTAGTTTGTGGAGCCTCATACATAGGCTTCTGTTCTTTGATTGTTTTCTTCATTTTTTTAGGTATTTAGGTCTATAATTAGTTTAAAGTCAATTCTATAATGCAGTCTGTAGACGGTTTAAGTTCTGAAGTATGCAGTACTACACCGCCTTTTATTCTCTCCATATTCACTTTGTCTTGTGAATCAAAAAGTATGGCCTTCTTTACTTTCTGTTTCAGTGGTAGAGTGACGAACTGTGGCATTTTATCAGCTATAATGTGTACATACAGTTTGTCACCTTTTCGTGTTGTCGTACCCCATTCTTCTGTCATAATATCGCCGGCAGTTGTACCATATATTGTTTCTCCATATTTCCTAAGCCATTCGCCCATGCCTTTCAGCCTGTCGAGTGCCAATTCCGGTATTTCTCCGTTTGGTTGTGGGCCGATGTTTATAAGCAAGTTTGCACCTTTACCTGCAGTCTTCACTAATAGTCGGATAAGCTCTTTTGAGGATTTATAGTTCTGGTCTTTTATCTTATATCCCCACATTCCGTTCATGGTCTGGCATGTTTCCAATGGCAGGTTGCCTATTTTTGAGTCTGCGGAAAATCCGGCTGTATTTTCTCCTGGAAGGTCACGCTCGAACATCTGGAAATCTTCTCCCGGCTTAGGAGCCTTATGGTGATTGTTACCGATAAGACAAGCCGGTTGGAGCTTGTGAATCAGAGCATATTGCTCTTCCAAACGCCAGTCGAAATTCTCTGGTTGGTCCCACATTCCGTCGAACCATATTGCGCCAATAGGACCATAGTTTGTAAGTAGTTCTGTCAGCTGATTGTTCATGAAAGAATAGTAAGTGTCCCATTTCCCGTGCGACTTTCTACCTGTCTTATGTCCTGTTTTACCAAGAGGGTAATAGTCTTCCCTTGTCCAGTCTAAGTGAGAGTAGTAGAGGTGTAGCTTCATATCCTGTCGTGCGCATTCGTCTGCAAGCTCTTTTACTATATCTCTCTTGAAAGGAGTTGCATCAATGATGTCATAATCAGAATATTGAGTGTCAAACATTGAGAATCCGTCGTGATGTCTGGTCGTGAAGCAGATGTATTTTGCACCTGCATCTTTGAATGCTGATATCCATTTTTCAGCATCGAACCTTGAAGGATAGAATCCTGAAGCTGCCTTTGCGTATTCATGGCAGTCCAATCCTCCTGTCTGTAAGTACCATTCGCCTTGTCCGAACATACTGTATATACCCCAATGGAGGAATATGCCGAACTTGCTGTCGCTGAATTCCTGCCTTGCTTTCAGGTTCTCCTGAGTGGGGACATAGCTTTCAGGTTGTGAAGCTTGTACGTGTGTGGTTGATAATAGTGCAAGGCTGATAATGGAGTAGAAAAGCTTCTTCATGCGTGTATAAATTATTAAGGTTTAAAGCATAAAGGTAGTGTAAGCTAATATAATATATAAGTTTACACTACCCGTATTTTGTATTAAAGTTTATGAATTATTTTTTTGTTATTATTAATGGTTCTGCATCTGTACCGGCTACGAATTGGTAGTCTGACCAGTCAAGAGTTGAATTGAATGAGGCTGCCATACCTTTAAGGTCTGCTGCTGACTTTTGTACAATAGATAGATTTTCTTCTTTTCCCGAAGGTATGGTTTGTGTACCATTAACATAATAACATTCTGTAGTTGTAACTTTATGGATTGTCTTTATAAATGCTGAGCCATTAAATTTAGTATCTGCATCTGTCAAAATTACACTGGTATAGCAATTACTTATAACTTGGGTTCCGTTACCACTTCCATTATTTGAAGTCGTACAGTTTCCAATAAATCCAGCATTTGTACTTGCTACCAACTTAGAAGTTACTGTTCCCGAAGCATAGCAACCTTTGATTGTAACTGTACCACGTCCTATCCATGTTGTTCCAATAAAACCAGCAATAGTAATGGCTTTGCCAGTACCTATTGTTTGGGCGTCAGAAATTTGAGCATTACTACTGCATCCTTCAATAGTTCCGTTACCATAGCCTAAGAAACCGCCTATATTGCTACCTTGGTTTGTTAAATCACAATTATGTTCTATTAATATATTATCGGCAGAAGAGAATTTAACTGATCCTAAACTTTTTCCTGCAAAACCTCCAACATTTGTTCTTTTTGTAGTTGTTTCAGAAATGGTTATAGAACTATCGCTAACTTTACATTCTTTGATAGCTCCAACACCTTTGTTGAATCCCACTAATAATCCTACATTTCCTTGACTGTCGCTTGTTCCTGCGGTTACTGTAGCAGTTATAGATGAATTATTTATTACAGAACAGTTATATATGTTTTTAGTATTAGTTCCAACTAATACACCTATTCCTTTATCGTTTGCTACTGAACCTTCTTGTTTTATTATCACTTTGCTTGCAGTTAGATTCTTGATAGTACCGCTATTCTCAGCGAATATACCTCCGTTATCATTTGTAGTACTAAATGTAATATTTGAAATAGTCATTCCATTACCATCAAATGTTCCGGCAAATGTAGCAATTGGAGTAAATGTTATATCTGTAAAGTCCAAGTCTCTTGATAACTGATAGAATTTATCTGTAGTTTCAGTCATCCCCATGAACTTATCCACATTATCAATGATATAAGGACTTGCTTCTGTCCCTTCACCTGATAAATTATTATCAGCGTTTTCAGCTTTTATTTCTACATCATAATTGCTCGATGAAGAAATCTCTTTTGTTGCTTTATAAGTATAATCACCTGACTCTTTAGTTGCCTTAAGAGAAATATTCATTGTTGCAGGAGTTTCTGATACTGTAGGAATAAAACTGATTGTATATTCATCGTCTTCTCCAGCAGTTAGAGCCGCGGTTATGCTTTTCTGCATAGTATATGTGCCAACTCCCTCAGCGGTAAATTCTTTCGAACTGGTGAATCCCATTGTAGAACTTTCATCAAAACTCAATGTGGCTTCTGTCAGACCTGAAACGTCTGTTGTCTGTATTTTAAGTTCAGCACTTGCATTCTCTACACTGAAAGTTGCATTAATGCTTTCTTCTCCTGTATAGTCAGCTGTTGCACTCATCAATGTGCCGTTTTGTGAGGCGAGGTCTAAAGTGACCTTCGAAGTTGCTACTTTCATGTCTGCTGCATTGCCATAGAATACTAAAAGTTTCTTTCCTGAAAGATTTGCCGGTATTTTACCCTCGAATGAAGCAGATGTCGCACCTTCACCTATTTTGCTTACGGTGAATTTGGTAAAACCAGAACTCTGATTGTCAATTGTTACTTCGTTTTCTGCAGCTGAAGGACTTCCTACATAAATAACATCTTCCACTACCCATTTCTTTCCTGTGGCAGTTGCATTGATGATAAGATTTTTTGTTTCAGTGGTAGTTGTACTTCCGTCCCCCTGTTCTGTTCCGTCAGGTTTAACGGTAAAGTCTTTTATCTCGTCAGAGCATGATGAAAAAATTGTTAGGCCGACAAAGGCAGCATAAACTGTGCTTTTAAAAAAAGTATTCATGATTTCTTGTTTTATGGAATTAAAAAAATGTATTCGGAATTATAGTTGCATACCATGTACAATGTCTATGGAACTGGCGGTAAAAAATAGGAAGGATATATTAATCCCTAATTACTTTTCTCAAAATACAGTTGGATTTAAAATACTTTATAGACGGGCATAAAGAACTGCCCTATAGATTATAAGGTTTATTGAGGCGGTTACATCCTTATTTGGGGGGATTGATGTAACTTTCGTCCGCAAATATAACAATATTTGTTATTAATAACGAACAGATGAATAGTTTTCTCTCTTTCTTTTAATGTTTTTTATTATTTAGGAATTCCAATATATGTTCGTTCCGTGTTCACCGGGTGTTCAGCGAACGTTCTGTGAATACGGAATGAACATGAAATGAACTGTCAGTGAACAGCGGTTTGTCGCTGTTCTATTCCTTGTCTTCGTTGTTTTGACTTTTGAACTGTGTAGGTGTAAGTCCGGTATATTGCTTGAATGCAGTACTGAAATATCTCGGAGTATTGAAACCTACCATTGCTGCTATTTCATTTACGCTGTATTGTCCTGAAGATATTAGTGTGATGGCTTTTTCCATTCTGAGTTTGTTTATGTATTCATTTCCACCCATATCTGTAAGGACTTTCAGTTTCGTATATAGTGATGTCCTGCTCATGGCCATTTCGCTACATATCAGGTTGATGTCAAGAGCCGGATTGTCAATATTGTCGAATATTACTTTATTAAGTTTCTTCAGGAAGTTTTCGTCAGCCAAACTGAATGTTTCGTTGGTCGGTTCCGGCATTATCCCAAAATTTTGATAATGCTCCTTGGCTTTCTTCCTGTTGTATATTATACTGTTTATAACCGATTTAAGCTCTTCTGTGCGGAAAGGTTTTGACATGTATGCGTCTGCGCCTACCTTATATCCATAGCTTTTGCTTTGCTCGTCTTCCATAGCAGTAAGCAGGATTACCGGTATATGGCTGATGGTTATATCTTGTTTTACAGCCTTACATAGCTCAAATCCGTTCATGTCCGGCATCATGACATCACTTATTATAATGTCAGGATTAATGGACTGGATTTTATCAAGAATCTCTTTACCGCTGTTGGCTGTGATTATTTCCTTGTAATAATGTTTCATTTCTTCAGCCATAAATTCTGTAAGTTGCCTGTTGTCGTCAATAAACAGAATTTTTTTGTCTTCAATTTCTTCGTTGCCGTTATCGAATACTATGTTGTCTGTATTGTCATTGCCTAAGATTTCGTTTATGTATTCTTTAGGTTTACATGCGAGTGTTTCTTCATTACCCCTAAGTATTGGTATTTCAAAAAAGAATGATGCACCTTTATCACTGTTCTGATAGGCTCCAATTGTTCCTCCGTGTTGTTCAACTATTGCCTTGACGTAGGATAAACCGATTCCGCTACCGCCGCTTTCGTTCTTGCCTTGGTAGAATCTTTCAAATAGTCTGTTTATCTCTTCGTCTTTAATTCCTGTTCCTTGGTCTGAAACGGTTACTTTAACTGTGTTTCTTTCCTTGTTCAGTTGGGAAGTTACAGTGATTGATGTGTTTTCCGGACTATGCTTTAAAGCATTTGATAACAGATTGGTTATTACAATAGTGCATTTGTTTTTGTCAAAAGACAACTTTCCTATTTCGTTATCTGTATTTACAGTCAGAGTTATATTTTTTATAGAACATTCATCATTAAAATCAGTGCATACATCCTGCAACCATGAATTGAAGTCTTGTTCTTTTAGAACAAGTGCATTATAGCCTGTTTCCATTCTTCTCATGTCAAGGACCATATTTATTATTTCCTTCATCCTGTTTGTCTGTTTGTATATTTTCAGGAGTGATTCGTATATCGGGGAATCCTTTTCAAGGCTTTTTAATATTCTGTTTAATGGCGCATGTATAAGAGTCAGCGGTGTTCGCAACTCGTGACTTATGTTGATAAGAAATCTTACTTTATCTTCATATATCTTTTGCTCGTGTTCTTTCATTATCCATTTCATTCTGTTCTCTTTCTTACGGATGAAATACATGAAAGAACCTACTATGACAGCTAACGAAAATATTATACATAATGACAGGAACCACCAGGTTTTGTACCATGGTGGTAATACAATTAAAGTCAGAAGCGGATAGTCCTTGATATAATTCCCGTCTTTAAAATCGCAAGTAAGTTTGATATGGTATGTTCCCGGGTTAAGTACCGGAACATACATTTCAGGGTTGAAACTTTCTCTTATAATACCGTTTATATTATATGTATATAGTTTGTTGCTTAATATGTCTCCGTCACTAACGGTTACTCTAAGACGTATATTCTTACTGTTCCATGGGATACTGATTTTACCGTTTTTTATATTATATTTTTTATTCTCTCCATTGATAATGAAGTCTGTTATATATATATTGTGATTGGATTCATGTATTTGTGTTTTGTTTATAACATCAGTGTTTAAATAAAGAAGTCCGTTTGTACCTCCTATAAACATCTTGTGTCCTGAAATATGAGCACATGCTATCCTTGAATATTCGTTTGGCAGTACACCGTCAGACTCGTCAAACATTATAATTTTATCTCTTATAGGTTGATATACGAATAGTCTCTTTTCTGCACCTACCCACACATTTCCCAAAGTGTCACATATTACAGTATTGACTTTTGTGAACAATGGTGTGTTTTTGTGTGACATTTCTTTTTGTCCTTCTATCCATGAATGAAGTCCGTTATTCGTTCCAATCCAGAATGTTCCGTTTTTGTCTCTGTCAACGGACTGGAATTTTATTTTGAACGGGACAGATAAGATTCTGTATAATTTGTCATCATCTTTTTTAAGCTTGTATATCGAGTGTTGGTCATTAATATATAGGTTTCTGTCATCTTCCGAGAAACAGTAAAGGCTTTCATTGTTACGTGTGCCTCCTTCGTATTGTATAGTGTCGATTTTTTGTGTATCAATATTATATTTGTATAAGTCTTTACTTAACAGGAGAATGCTGTTTTTGTATTTACGAAGCAATACTGATTTTCCGCTATTGAATAATGAATTATTCAGTTTCTCATCTTCTATAATTAATGGCGTTTTTTTACCGCTTGATTTATCTAAGTAGTATATACCTTTTGAGAATACCGATGCAAGTATTTTATCGTCTGAAATATCACATATAGATGATACTTGATCTCCCCAAGTAGTTTCGTAGTGCCTGAATGTTTCATCGGAAATATTGAACGAGTTTATTCCTCCACCGTCTGTTCCTATCCATAAGAGTCTTCCATTATTATATGATAATGTCAATACGGATTTGTGGCTAAGTGCTTTGTCGTGACCTAATACAGTTTCACCATAATGTACCATTTTTACTTTTTTTATGTATATCAGTCCTCCTCTGGTACTTCCAGCCCATATATTGCCATATCCGTTTCCGGATAAGCATGTTATAGTGTTTACCGGTGATGAATGGACATCGCCTGAGATATGTTGCATTACTTTTATTTCTCCGGTTTCTGGATTAAGTATATTTATGCCTCCTCCATCTGTACCTAACCATATATTGTTGTTAATTTCTTTTATATCAAGAATTATATTATTGCTTAATTCTGAATTATTTACGGTATAGTGATGTATTAATTTGCCTTTGGTGTCGAAGCATTTCAGACCTTGATTGAAGTCAGATAACCATAGCCTTTCTTTTGAGTCTTTAATGAAAGCCATCGGGTGTGTGGAAAAGTTGTCGAAGTCTGATTTGACTTGTAACCCTGTATTTAGATCAATCATAATGAGTCCATACCATTTGCTGGCACACAGAATCTTACCATTGCCGAGATTGATAATGGAATTGAACATTAGATTACTTTTAGTCTCTAATTTGCATACTTCTTCAAAGTTTCTTGTATCGTAACTGTATTTGTAAATCCGATTGTTCCCCCCGAACAATATGCCGTTTTCTATCAAACATGCAGAATAAGCTGTTATATTTTTATTGTCTATTTGGGGAATTGTGAAATTATCGTATTCTGCTGAGTATTTGGCAATACCTCCAGATGTAAGAACCCACATAGTATTATTTTTGTCCTCTATTATTTTTGTGACGTTTTCTCCGGGTATTGAACTTTGATTGTTGTTGACGTGTGAGTATCTTTTTCTTAGTTTCCCATCGAATCTAACTAAACCTTCTGGTGTGGCAATCCATAATATCCCATTTTCTGTATTTATGTGAATCTGGTTGATGAATGAAGTCATGTCATCAAACAATTGTATTTGTTTGAAGTAATAGTGCTCTTCATTATTATCCGCTAAAACTATATTATGAGTTAATAGTATAAAAGCTATTATCAGTAGTTTCAGAAGTCTCATATTATATTTATGGTACATATTAAAATATTCGATTAACAAAAACAAAGATAATATTAAATCTCAAAAAATACGTTTTAAAACTCCAGAAATCTTCAATTGTTTAATTTTGGACTATAGTTTGACTGTTTTTGAACCATATATTTAACACGAAAATCTAACTTTGTGATGTCAAAAAATAGTTTAATTTAATATTAATGTTATGCAAAAACACAAAACGTACAGTTTTCTATGCATGCTATTAATAATGTGCATGCTGCTCCCTGCAAAAGTGTTTGCCCAGTCCGGAACTATTACCGGAACGGTGGTCGATGAAACCGGTATGACCGTAATTGGTGCTACTGTCATGGTTAAAGGAACTAATGATGGTACCATTACAGATATGGACGGTAACTTCTCTTTACAAGGAAAGGTTGGAACCACCTTGGTAGTTAGTTATGTGGGCTATGGTACTCTTGAAGTAAAAATCAGTAAACTTACTGGTAATAATCTCGTCTTGAAAGAAGATAGCGAGGTTTTGGAAGAAGTTGTTGTGGTAGGTATGGGTACACAGAAGCGTAATACTATTACAGCAGCTGTGGCTACGGTCAATCAGGATGCCATCGTGAACCGTCCTGTAACAGACCTTACAAGTGCGCTTCAAGGTAATGTTGCCGGTTTGAACTTTGCGTCAGATGCTGCGGCAGACGGAGTCGGTGGTGAAATGGGTGCTGAGATTAAGTTCAACATCCGTGGTATCGGTTCTATCAACGGTGGTGAACCATACGTGCTTGTTGATGGTGTGGAACAGAGTATGCAGAATGTTAATCCGGCAGATATCGAAAGTATCTCTGTCTTGAAAGATGCTTCTGCAGCGGCTGTGTATGGCGCTCGTGCTGCTTATGGTGTGGTATTGGTTACAACTAAAAGCGGTAAGAGTGGTAAGGCTCGTGTCACTTATCGTGGAACGGTTGGTTATAGTTCTCCGATAAATGTTCCAGCAAGTATGAATTCTTTGGAGTTTGCAAATTATGTAAATGAGATGAGAACCAATACAGGTCAGACAGCCTTATTCTCTGCTCAAGCAATAGAACGTCTTAAAGGGTTTATGAACAATCCATATTCAGCAGAGTTTCCAGGTATAGATGCTAATCAGGCTGGTGACGGATGGGCATCAACATATTATAGTCAATATGCTAATACTGATTGGTTTGATTATTATTTTAAAGATAAAGCTCTTCGCCATTCTCATAATTTGAATATATCAGGTGGCTCTGATAAGATTACTTATTATATAGGACTTGGATATACTTACCAGGACGGTTTGATGGATCACGTGGAAGATAATATCAGTAAGTATAGCGTAAATACCAAATTGCAGTTTAATGCAAACGATTGGTTAAAGTTTAATTTCAATAATAACCTGTCGCTTAATATGATTAAGCGTCCTATGGCAAATCAAACAATCTTCTATGGAACAATTGCTGACAGATACCCAACCCAGGTGACAAAACTTCCTGTTGAAAATTATAATACGCCTGAGTGGAATGAAATGCTGTATATGCAGAACACCAAGTATAATCAGAATAGAATCTCTGATGCTATGTCTATGTCGGCAACTATAACTCCTCTTAAAGGATGGGATATTATTGGTGAAATGAAAATCCGTATGGATGTTGAAAATAATGATTTTGTGATGGGATTCCCTAAAACTTCTTTGTATAATGGTACTGTAAAGACTATTACCGGAGGTAAGCAGGGATATCAGTATCCAGGTATGACATGGAAGAATTCTCAGTTTGGTTCATATACAAAAGGTAATCTGTTTAATTATTATTTATCTCCAAGTATATCTTCTTCTTATACAAATCAGTGGGGTGACCATTTCTTTAAAGCAATGGCCGGTTACCAGATGGAACTTCAGGAAAATTCAAATGGATTTACTTATAAGGACGGAATGTTGAGTGAAGATATTTTCTCATTTAATAATGCAAATGGAGTTCTTTATGCTGGTGATACACGTAATCACTGGTCTACAATGGGATTCTTTACACGTTTGAACTGGAATTACCAGAATGTTTATTTCCTTGAATTCAGTGGACGTTATGATGGCTCTTCAAGATTTGCACCCGGACATAGATGGGGATTCTTCCCTTCATTCTCAGGAGGTTACGATATCGCACGTACAGAATATTTCCAGAAACTTAATACTCCTATTTCGCAGTTGAAAGTACGTTTGTCATATGGTCGACTTGGTAATCAGAATGGTGCCGGTTTCTATGATTATCTTGGAACAATGATCCTTAACTCTGCACATCAGGATGCATGGCTTTTGCCTGGAACTTCAGATGGCTCAATCTCAAAAGGAACCGTTGCCCTTACTCCAAAAATGATTAGTCCATACATTACTTGGGAAAAGGTTGACAATGCCAATCTCGGAGTCGACTTGACGATGTTTGACAGTAGACTTACTATTACAGCTGATATTTATCAGCGTATGACACGTGATATGATTGGTCCGGCTGAGGCTATACCATCAATAAGTGGTATTATCCCTGAGGACCGTGCAAAGGTAAACAATGCAACTCTGCGTAACCGTGGATGGGAACTTTCTGTAAACTGGCAGGATGAATTGAAATGCGGATTCAGATATGGTATCGGTTTCAATTTGTTCGACTACAAGGCTGTAATTACAGAATATAATAATCCAGAAGGTATTATCTACAATAATCACACAGGTCTTGACCGTAATAAAGGTTATTATGAAGGAATGGATATAGGTGATATTTGGGGTTATGTAGCTGACGATTTGTTTATGTCAAATCAGGAGATAGATAACTATCTAAAAGATACTGACCTTTCATTCTTTAAACCTGCTTCACAGTGGCAGCCAGGTGATGTTAAGTATGTAGATGTCAATGGTGACGGTAAGGTTAACCCGGGAAATGGAACTTTGGCGGATCATGGAGACTTGAGAATTATTGGTAATACTACTCCAAGATACTCATTTGGTATCAATCTAAATGTAGGTTATAAAGGTTTTGAAGTATCAACTCTTTTACAAGGTGTAGCAAAACGTGATTTCCCAATGGCTGGAAGTACATACTTATATGGAGGTAGAAACTACTTCAAAGATCATTTGGATCATTTCACTTATACAACACCGAATGGTTATCTGCCACGATTGACAGATGCAACTACAGGTGGTGGAGATACAGACTGGTTGGTAAATACCGGATATAATACAACAAGATACTTGATGAATGCTGCTTACATGCGTATGAAGAATCTTATGGTATCATATACATTCCAGAAGAATGTTGCTAAGACATTAGGACTTGAGAATCTGAAAGTATATTTCACTTGTGATAACTTGTTCACAATAGACAATCTGCCAGATGCATTTGACCCTGAAACAATCAATCAGGTTAATACATGGGCAGGTGGTAGTAACGAATCTGCTCCAGGTCTGACTACTCCTCTTAAGCAGAACGGTAATGCTAAGGTATATCCTATGAACCGTAATTTTGTATTTGGTATTGATTTAACTTTCTAAATAACTGACAATATGAAAAAAACAATATTTATGATGTTGATGGTAGCCGGAACGCTTGCTACGTCATGTTCGGATTTTCTGGACCGTATGCCATTAACTGAACCAAATAACGAAACCTATCTTTCTACAGAGAATCAGGTTCGCAGCTATATCAATGGTATGTATATAGCTCTTCCTTCTTATACACAATATGGAATTGGAGTTAGAGGCGAAGATAAAAACAGTGATAATATTTTGTCTGAGAAATATGATACAAGACTTAATGGTGAATACACAGCATTTAGTGGTTCAACAGAATGGTCAACAGGTTATCAGAATTTGCGTGACATTAATTATTTCTTTAATTATTATGTAATAGATGAGGCTGATGAGAATGATAATATACGTTCTTTGAAAGGTGAGGCCCATTTTATTAGAGCATATTGGCACTTCTATTTGTTGAAGCGTTTCGGTAATATTCCTATTATGGATTCATTTTGGGATGGTAATGCAACTGTAGAAGGACTCCAGATAGAACAGAAACCACGTAATGAGGTAGCAAGATTTATACTTAAAGATTTGGAAGATGCAAAAAATCTTCTTCATTCACGCTCTGTTTACAGTGGCCTGAGAATAAATAAAGAGGCTGCTATGGTATTAGCAATGAATGTAGCTCTATATGAAGGTAGTTGGGAGAAGTATCATGCTAACGATGCTTTTGCTTCTGAAACTAATGAGTCAAAATACTTTTTTCAGCAGGTAATTGCATGGGGTGATGAACTGTTTAAAGCAGGGATTGAACTTAATACAAAAGATAATGATCCTTTTGGTGCTGAGTCTGGTGCTGATGCTTTTGCAAATCTTTTTAACAAGCAGGATTATTCAAAAGTTCCTGAAGTCCTTTTCTGGAGAAAATATTCTGTAGCAGAAGGTGTTTATCACAGTGTGACTACATTGTTGGCTTCAGGTGTGGTTGACAACAACGGTGCTGCCGGCTTGTCTCAGTCGCTTGTCGATAACTATTTGAATGCTAATGGAACTTTTATAAATCCGAACGATACTAAATATAAGGATTTCAATGAAACATTCAAGAATCGCGATCCTCGTCTTACAGAAACAGTGATGAGTACAGGTCATAAGTTCAGGTCGGCTACTATTACAAGACCAATGTGTGTAAAAGAATATCAGACAGGAGAGTCAGACGAGATAAAGAAGTCAAATTCAGAGATTCTTTCTCCATATCTGACAGGAGATGGTAATGCGAGAAATATTACAGGTTATCACACAACTTTGGGAGTTGATACTACTTATACAAATTCATCTTTCTGGGATACTGGATTACCGATTATAAGATATTCAGAGGCATTACTTGCTTATGCAGAAGCAGCAGAAGAACTTGAACAATGTAAAGATGATGTACTTAATAAAACTATAAAGGCATTAAGAGAAAGAGCAGGAGTGACTTACATTAAACCATCTGAAATGGGAAAAGATCCTAATTTCTCAGATTTTGGATATGAAATATCTGCAAACCTTCAGGAAATCAGACGTGAACGTCGTTCAGAGTTAGCTTTGCAGGGATTTAGATTTGATGACCTGATGCGTTGGGGAGCACATAAACTTATTGTTAATAAAAGAGGAAAAGGTGCTTATTTGGGTGAAGATGGCGTTTTGTATAAATCATTTAATACAAGTGTACAGGAAACAGCTGATGCCCTAAAGCGTGTGTTGGTAGACAATAACAAATGGATGGACCCATTACAAGCTCTTTTACCTAATGGTTATCAGTTTAATCCGGGAAGAGATTATCTGTTGCCAATTTCACCGGATGAATTGGCTTTGAATAAGAAACTAAAACAAAATCCAGGTTGGGAATAATAAATAAAAGATTATAAGTTTTATTGAGGTGATTATTTGAAGAGACATGCTGGGGGGCTTAAGTCTCTTCAATATAAAACAAACTTAAAAAGATTGAACGATGAAAACATGTATTAAACAAATATGGAGTTTCTCTGCTATTGTTATGGCTGGTCTTATGGTTGGCTGTAAAGATGATGCTACAGTAGGAGCATTACCAGAACCTGTTGACTTGACCATGACTATTGCCAATAGTAATCTGGTAATGGGAGATAACTTGGATATTACTTTTTCTGTAACAGATGAAAAAAGTGAGATATCAAATGAGGATTTCAATATAGAACTTAGCTTGCAGAGTTCAGATATTGAAAAACCTGCTGTTCTATTTGAGAATTTTCCTTCTAATGTGACCTTTAGTAAAGGTGAAAAAACAAAAACAGTGTCTGTACCTGTTATAAAGGAAGGTATCTCTTCTCAACATTTTGTTACATTGAGTGCTTTTGTTCGCAGTTATAAATTGAATAATCCGTCACAAACATTTACAGTTTCTGATTATCATTATATAACATTGGCAATTAAGAATAGTTCTGATAATACAGTGCGTGAAGGAAGAACTTTTGTTCTAACTGCCACCATAGACACACCTTCAGCTGAAGATTTGACTATTAGTATATCTCCAAAAGATGGAGAAAGAGATAGATATAATAATCTGCCAGAGGAAATGATTATTCCAGCAGGAGAAACTTCTGTGGAAAGTGAGGTAATAACAATGGTAAGTGATAAAAATACTACTGAAGATGAGGTTTTGACATTGATACTTAATTGTGCATCAGAGAAATATCCGTTAGCTACTTCTCAGTTTAAGATTAATAGACCGGATGCGCATAAAGGTCTTGATTCTTATGAAGTTCGTGATGAACGTTATCTGTATGAAGATCCTGATCAAATGTTCGTTTCTGAGAAAAATGAAAAGGCAGTACAGACATGGGGACAAACTTATTACAAGATAATGAAGGAAGGTGACCCTCATCCAAACAGCGGAAATGTGTTGCCGGAAGGTAAATGGAAATTTTATAGAGCTTATGAGTTTCATTGTATCCCTTCATGTATAACAAAAAAGACAGGACAAATGGGTTATACAAGTGATAGGTATCCAATGTGTTTCGCAGATCAAACAACAGAAGCCATACAGACTGCCGGTGGCTGTGATAATTCAAAATATGGATGGGTAACTGATGAAGGATATTTAAGGATGATAACTCTTAAAGAGCAGACAAAGATTCAAGGAACCAGTAATCATGGAAAAGTAAAAAACTTTGGAACTTCTGCTTTTTATGCCAATAAGCATAAAGAAGGTAATCCAACAGCATCACAATGGGCACCGCAAAATGTAAGAATATATCCTGGTATGCGTATTGAAACGAGAGCAAGAATTAGAGGATGTAAAAATACAGGAATGCTTCCTGGTATTTGGTTACAAGGTAATAAACAGGTATCTAATGATGCTACTTGGAACCAGTGGCCTGATTTTGGAGAGATTGATGTTATGGAGAATAACTCAAGGAAATTACCTAATAATGTAGAGATGACATATCATGTTGGACATCAAAGTCCAGGACAGGGTGATGCATATAATCCTACTACGCCAAATGGAGTCCCGAATTTTGAAAATAAATTAGAGGAATTCAATATTTATTGGATGGAATGGATTGATAATTCTACAGTTACAATGGGTATTAATGGAAAAGAAGTTCTTAGATTAACAGAAGAGGAGTGTAGCCAGAAAGGAACAAGATGGCCATTCTCAGATCAGGTTAATACTGAAGGACTATATTATATTTTGTCAATGATGTTCTTGAATAAGGTAGAACCTGACGCATCAACTTTCCAACATCTGACTACAGATCTTGTACGTGCTGATAATTATAATTGGTCTAACTCACCTGTTCCTCGTATGGAAATTGACTGGATACGTTTCTATATAGATAATACATATAGCGATCATGGAATGCCATATAATAAATCAATATTCTATTAATCAATAACAGTTTGGCGGAGGCCGTGATATCCATATATCAGGTGCCCCGCCTTTCTTTATAAATTGTATAATACGTTTAGTTTAAACGCTATTTAAAGACTGTTTAAATACCATTTAAACGGTAGTTAAATCAGATAAAACGAAATATTCATATACGCTTCATTTAGCGTTCACGGAGTGTTCATTTGCCGTTCACTGAAACCGACGTATATACAAACTTTCGGAATAGGAATAAAGAAAGTAAGATATTAAAATTTAACTATAAATGAAACTGAATAATATACTATACTCATTGGCTATATCATCGCTGATTCTTCCATTTTCATCGTGTGCGACTCAGGAAGAATACTACACAAAGCATCTAAAGTTCCCGGAAGGTATAACTTTTGATCAGAAAATTGATATGGCCTCTCGCCTGGTGCCGACTCCACAGCAGTTTGAATGGCAGAAGATGGAGCTTACAGCTTTTCTGCATTTCGGTATTAATACATTTACCGGACGCGAATGGGGTGATGGTAAGGAAGATCCGGCTCTGTTCAATCCTACAGAACTGGATGCAGAACAGTGGGTGCGCACTCTTAAGGATGCGGGCTTCAAGATGGTTATTATAACAGCCAAACATCATGATGGATTCTGCCTTTGGCCAACAAAGACTACTAAACATTCCGTGGAGTCTTCTCCTTGGAAAGACGGTAAGGGGGATGTGGTGAAGGAATTGCGTCAGGCCTGCGATAAATACGGCATGAAGTTTGGAGTATATCTTTCACCATGGGACAGAAATGCTGAATGCTATGGCGACTCACCTGCATATAATAAATTCTTCATAGAACAGCTTACAGAACTTCTTACCAACTATGGTGAAGTGCATGAGGTATGGTTCGATGGTGCAAATGGTGAAGGACCAAACGGTAAGAAACAGGTTTATGACTGGGATGCTTTCTATTCTACTATCCGTACTCTCCAGCCTAAGGCTGTTACTGCAATTATGGGGGATGATGTGCGTTGGGTAGGTAATGAAAAAGGTATTGGTCGTGAAACAGAATGGAGTGCTACGGTTCTAACACCTGGAGTGTATGCACGTGCAGCCGAGAATAACAAGGCTCTTGGTGTATATGGTAAGGCTGAAGACCTTGGGGGTAGAGATATTCTTGCTAAAGCAAAGGAATTGTTCTGGTATCCTTCGGAAGTGGATGTGTCTATCCGTCCGGGATGGTTCTATCATAAGAATCAGGACAGTAAAGTGAAATCCCTGAAGCATCTTACTGATATTTATTTCCAGTCTGTAGGTTATAACTCTGTGTTGCTTCTGAATATTCCTCCTGACACAAGAGGACTTATAAATGAAGCAGATGTGAGCAGGCTAAAAGATTTCAGGGCTTATCTTGATGAGGCCTTTGCTGATAATAAGGTGATTGATGGTAATAAGCTTTGGAAAGCAGCTCAGGGACAGCAGAAAGAATATGTGATAAAAGATAATTCCGAAATTAATGTGGTAATGCTCCAGGAGGATATCTCTAAGGGACAGAGAGTAGAGGAGGTTGATGTGGAAGTATTCACTGACGGAGCATGGAAGACTGTTGCACAGGGAACTACTATAGGTTATAAGAGAATGTTCAGATTCCCGGCTGTTAAGGCTGAGAAAATGCGTGTCACTATTAAGGCTTCAAGAAATATTGCCAATATATGCAATGTAGCAGCTTATTATGCAAATCCGCTTTCAGATGATGCAGCAAATCAGGAATGGAACAATTTGCCGCGTGAAAGTTGGAAGGTAGTTTCTAATTCACCGCTTGTAATCGACCTCGGAAAGAAGGTTTCACTTTCTGCATTTACTTATGCCCCGGCCAAGGCGGAAGCAAAACCTGATATGGCTTTCAAATATTCTTTCTCTGTAAGTTCTGATGGCAAAAACTGGAAGACATTGAAGAAAGACAGTGAATTCAGTAATATAATGAATAATCCTATTCCTCAGACTGTATCTATAGAAGGAGCGGACGGTATTAAATTTATACGCTTGGATGCCGTTTCTGTAAATGGAACTCCTTCTGTAGTAAATATAAATGAGATAGGTGTAAGCGTTAAAAAATAAACATACGAAAACTATCACCCAATAATGATTGTGATGAAAAAAATAGGTTATGCTATAGCTCTCGCCATAGTTTCCTCTTTAGGGGGAGCTATGGCGCAGAACGTTAATATATTGCCTGCGCCTGAACAGTTGGTGACAGATAATGGTTCATATACCCTGAATAGTGGAGCCGGAATCTATGTAGATAATAAGTTACAGAGGAATGTAGCTGAAACTTTTATATCCGATTATAGAGGCTTCAGTGGTGTCAATTTGGAAATGACCGGAAAGAAAGGTGCGTCAATACGCCTTGTTACAGACAAGACAATGGAGCCTGAAGCATATAGGCTGAAGGTTGATTCCGATGGTATAACTATTGTTGCAGGTGCGGAAAACGGATTCTTTTATGCCTTACAGTCTTTACGTTTGGCTGCAGGTGTGGAGCATAAGGACGAAATACCTTTTATGGAAATATCTGACAGTCCTCGTTTTGAATATCGTGGACTGATGCTTGATGTTTCAAGGTTTTTTATGCCTAAAGAGGACGTGATGAAGGTGATAGACTGTATGTCTATGCTGAAACTCAATAAGTTGCATCTACATCTTACGGATGACAACGGATGGAGACTTGAGATAAAGAAATATCCTAAACTGACTGAAGTTGGTGCATGGAGGGTTAATAGAAAGCAGGAATTGTTTTGTGACAGAAGGAATCCTTTGCCAGGCGAGCCTACTCCAATAGGAGGATTTTACACCCAGGAAGATATGAAAGAGATAATTGCTCATGCGCAAAAGAGATGTGTTGAAATAATTCCGGAGATAGATATGCCTGCTCATTCAAATGCCGCATTGGCTGCTTATCCTCATTTGGCCTGTCCTACTGTTGATAAGTTTATAGGTGTATTGCCGGGGCTCGGCGGGGCTAATGCAGACATTATTTATTGTGCCGGAAATGAAGAAGTGTTTTCTTTCCTTCAGGGTATTGTTGACGAGGTAGCAGAACTGTTCCCGTCAAAGTATATTCATCTTGGTGGTGATGAGGCTTGGAAAACACATTGGGAAAAGTGTCCTAAGTGTCAGGCAAGAATGAAGGAAGAAGGAATAACCCATGTAGAAGAACTGCAAGGCTATTTTATGGCAAGAATGAGTAAGTACGTGCAGAGTAAAGGTAAGACGGTAATGGGATGGGACGAACTTACTAATAGTACTATTCCTGAAGGGGCTATTATTTATGGATGGCAGGGAATGGGAAATGCCGCCCTTAAAGCTGCAAAACTGGGACATAAGTTTATAATGACACCGGCACGCTTGCTTTATCTGATACGTTATCAGGGACCACAGTGGTTTGAACCTACTACATATTTCGGTAACAATACATTGAAAGATATTTATATGTATGAGCCGGTTCAGAGTTCTTGGGAGGAAGGTTATGAAAATCTCCTTATGGGAATTCAAGGCTCTATGTGGACAGAATTCTGTAATTCTACTCAGGATGTTACATATCAGATATTCCCACGTCTTGCGGCCGTAGCTGATGTGGCCTGGACAACCAAAGGTAAGAAGGATTGGGTCGGTTTTGTGAAATCGCTTGATAAATATCTTTATCATCTTGATGCCAAGGGTGTAATATATTCAGAAGCAATGTATAATATACAGCATAAGTGTTCAGCTGAGAATGGTGTACTTAATCTGCAACTTGAATGTGAACGCCCGGATGTTGTTGTCAGATATACTATTGATGGAACAGAACCTGACTCAAATTCAGAAATCTATAGTGATTTTCTTACTGTGAAGAATGAATGTACGGTGAAAAGTGCTACATTTGTCAATAACAGAAAAATGGGTAAAACTCTTACGCTCGATTTGGGATGGAATAAAGCTACTGCCAAGAAAGTTATATCAAAGAATATAACAGACAAATTGCTTACAAATGGTGTCAGAGGTAGTCTTAAACAGTCTGATTTTGAGTGGACAGAATGGTACACAAAGGATGAATCATCATTTGTTGTAGACTTGGAAGAGGCCAATACTATTGATAAGGTTGTTATCGGATGCCTTACAAACTATGGAATGGGAGTACATAAACCTTCATCAATAAGTATTGATTTGTCAGAAGATGGAAAAAATTACACTTGTGTGGCTGAACGTAAATTCTCTAAAGATGAAATCTTCAAGGAGGGTAATTATATTGAGAATATAACATTCGACTTTGAGAAATGTGATAAAGTGAGATATATCCGTGTTAGAGCTACAGATGCAGGAATGAATCCGGAGAATCATCTCAGACCAGGACAGCAGTCAAGATATAGATTTGATGAGATAATGGTTTTCTGATTAATCACTTAAATAATTATACAATGGAAAAAATCTTCCTTACCGCTGTTTCGTGTGGTATTCTTACTTCGGTCTCGTGTATGGCTAATAACCGTCAGCCAAACATAATAATGTTCCTTGTAGACGACATGGGATGGCAGGATACGTCCGTTCCGTTTCATAACAATGAACAAACTCCGCTGAACAAACGTTTCCATACACCTAATATGGAAAGAATGGCTGAAATGGGAGTGAAATTCACTCAGGCCTATGCCTGTGCCATATCTTCTCCTACAAGATGTAGTCTGATGTCGGGAATGAACGCTTCAAGACATCGTGTTACGAACTGGACATTGGAACTGAACCAGAAGACTGACAGTAAAAGCAATGTGATAGAGTTGCCGGAATGGAATTTCAACGGTATACAGCCGGCTGAGGAGGATGGAAAGATAAATAATGCAACAGCCATTACGCCGCTGCCACAGATTCTTAAAGATAATGGCTACAGAACAATACATTGCGGAAAGGCACACTTCGGGGCAAGAACTACTCCGGGTGCTGACCCTTCTACAATGGGATTTGATGTGAATATTGCAGGAGGACCTAATGGGGCACTCAAAGGAAGAGAAGCTCAACGTCTTTCAATGAGAGCTACCGGTGAGGTGATACTATTCCCCGATGAAATATTATAATTGAAGACCAGTCTTTAATCCATAATTATTAATTTTAAATTCTTATCATGAATATGTTTTATAACAGATTACCATTGTATCTGGCAGGTACAGCCGCAATTTTAGCTTCCTGCTCAAACGAGAAAAAAGAAAAGGAGCAACAATATAACATTGTTTATATTATGACAGATGATCATACGGCTCAAATGATGAGTTGCTATGACAATCGTTTTGTGGAAACTCCAAATCTTGACAGAATAGCAAATGAGGGAGTCAAGTTTACCAACAGTTTTGTAGCCAATTCATTAAGTGGACCGAGCCGTGCATGTATGTTTACGGGAAAGCACAGTCACGCGAACGGTTTCTATGACAATACTACCTGTATATTCGACGGTTCGCAACAGACTATGCCTAAGCTGTTGCAGAAAGCCGGATATCAGACTGCAATTATAGGAAAATGGCATCTTGAAAGTCTGCCGACAGGTTTTGACTATTGGGAGATATTGCCGGGACAGGGTGATTACTATAACCCTCGCTTTATAGAGATGAATAACGATACTATTGTAGAGAAGGGATATCTGACTAATATCATTACCGAAAAGAGTATCAACTGGCTGGAGAACCAGAGGGATAAGGATAAACCTTTCTGTCTGTTTGTACATCATAAGGCTTGCCACCGTAACTGGTTGCCGGAGTTGAAATATCTGTCGCTTTACGAAGACAAGACTTTCGAAATGCCGGATAATTTCTATGATGATTATGAAGGAAGGGAGGCTGCCAAGACTCAGGAAATGAGTATCTTTAAGGATATGGATATAATGTATGATACCAAGATGTACAGGGCTGACAAGGACAGCCGCCTGAAATCAACATATGAAGAGTATGTAGGCCGTCTTGATCCGGAAGACAGGAAAACCTATGATGCATTCTATAAACCTATAATAGATGAGTTCTATAAGAAGAATCCTAAGGGAAAGGAACTTGCAGAGTGGAAATACCAGCGTTATATGCGTGATTATGCAAAGGTGTTGAAATCGTTTGATGATAATGTAGGACAGCTGCTTGATTATCTGGAAGAGAAAGGCCTGTTGAAGAATACATTGGTAGTATATACTTCAGACCAGGGGTTCTATATGGGTGAACACGGTTGGTTCGACAAGCGTTTCATGTATGAGGAATCAATGCACACACCATTGGTAATGCGTATTCCTGATGATTTCAAGACAAAGGCTAAAGGTGACATACCTCAGATGGTACAGAATATAGACTATGCGCCTACTTTCCTTGATTTGGCAGGAGCAGAGATACCTGAAGATATTCATGGGGTTTCATTGCTGCCACTTCTGAAAGGTGAGAAACCGGCAGACTGGCGTAAATCTCTTTATTATCATTTCTATGAGTATCCTGCCGAACATATGGTGAAACGTCATTATGGTGTACGTACAGAGAGATATAAACTTATTCATTTCTATAATGATATAGATGTATGGGAACTTTATGACCTTCAGGAAGATCCTAAGGAAATGAATAACTTGTACGGTAAAGAGGGATATGAGCAGATTACTGAAGATTTGATGAAAGAATTAAGAAAATTGCAGGCTCAGTATAAAGACCCAATTGAAGAGAAACTGTTATCAATTAAAAAGTAATAATTAAAAAATTAAGAACTCATAACCTCATATACCATGAGAAATCGTTTGTTATTTATTTTTGCTACGTTTATGCTTGCATTTACCTTTGTGGGACTGAATGCGCAGAAACGTTTTGATAGCAAGAAACTGTATACGGTTAGTTCCGTAAAGTATAAGGGAAAGGCATTGACTTATTCGGGAGTAGCTCCAAAAATGAAGCTTTCTCCTCTGAATGAGGCTGATAAAACACAACTGTGGGGAATTGCAGACCTGTCCGGTAGTTACAGATTTGTAAATCCGTTTGATAATCTTGCCATTCAGGCTGGTGAGAACGGACTGATGCAGGCTGTTGAGACAAACGGATCAGACGAGATGCAGCTTTGGCTGGTAAAACCGGAAGGGAAGTATGTACGTCTGATTCCGTCTAACAAAGCAAACTGGATGGCTGTGTGTAAGGAAGACAGAAGTATAGTTCTTGTAGATGCCGCAAAGGCCGGTAAGGATAAAGCTGCTTTGTTTATGATTAATGAAACTAAAGTGGCGGCACCGGCATCTGCTCAGACTGCAGTACGTGAAAAGGTTTACTGGGAAGACGAAACCATGTTTGCCGAAAACAAAGAAACGGGTCACGCTACTTATACTCCATATGGAAGCGAGGCGGAAATGACGGCAGATAAGGAATTCTATACTACACCATGGGTCTATACAAAGAGTAAATCTGTCGAGTTCCTGAACGGTGACTGGTATTTTAATTTTGTGTCACAGCCTTCCGAACGTCCTATCGATTTTTATAAAGAAGATTACGATGTAAGAAGTTGGACTACTATTCCTGTACCGTCAAACTGGGAAATGCACGGATATGACAGACCTATATATTCTAATGTAGAGTATCCGCATTCAAATACTCCGCCTTATATTGATGCACGTAAGAAGTTCAATGATGACGGAAAGAATTACGGTATCAATCCGGTAGGCTCGTATGTAAGATATTTCGACCTGCCTGAGAACTGGGATGGGAAACGTACATTTATTCAGTTCGGAGGTATCTATAGTGCGGCATTCGTTTATCTCAACGGTGAGTATGTGGGATATACTCAGGGAGCGAACAATGTAGCCGAGTTTGACATTACAAAGTTTGTAAGAGAGAAGGATAATAAACTTGCTGTACAGGTGTTCCGTTGGAGCGACGGTTCTTATCTTGAATGTCAGGATATGTTCCGCATGAGCGGTATTTTCAGAGATGTTTTCATTTATTCCACTCCTTTGGTAAGTGTAAGAGATCATTATATTACTTCAGAACTTACTCCAGAATCTGGTTATAAGGATGGAAATATGAAAGTAGAACTTACTCTTGACAATCGTGACGGTATGACCGGTGATAAGGATATAGTGGTAAGACTGTCGGACCCGGATGGAAAGACTGTAGCAGAAGAAACACTTTCTGTAAGTTTTACCGACAAGAAACGTACTGATAAGTTGAATGTAAGTTTCAATCTGAAGGATCTGTTGCCTTGGACAGCTGAGACACCGAACCTTTACACTGTGTCTGTCATACAGCGTAACGGCAGCAAGGATGAGATGGCATTCTCTACCAAATATGGATTCCGTGATATAGAAATACGCGGCTCTTTGGTTTATATCAACGGAAAACGTGTTTTCTTCAAGGGAGTGAACAGACATGATACTCATCCGCTGTACGGACGTGCTGTTACTACAGAGTCAATGCTTGAGGATGTGTTGCTGATGAAGAGAAACAATATCAACACAATCCGTACATCGCATTATCCTAATGCTGCCAAGATGTATGCCATGTTCGACTATTACGGTCTTTATAGCATGGATGAGGCTGACCTTGAAGACCATGCAAATCAGTCGATTAGCGGTATGCCTTCATGGATTCCTGCATTTGTTGACCGTATAGACCGTATGGTCCTGCGCGACCGCAATCATCCGAGTGTAATTTTCTGGAGTCTTGGTAATGAATGTGGAGGCGGTAATAACTTTGAGGCTTGCTATGACGCTGCAAAACGTCTTGACGCACGTCCTGTACATCACGAAAGTACACGTGATGGTAAGGAATATGGCGGTAACAGGTTCAGTGACTTATATTCAAAGATGTATCCGGGTATGGACTGGATGGAAAAGTATGTAAATTCGTTTGACAAACCGATGTTCATCTGCGAATATGCTCATGCTATGGGTAATGCCATCGGTAACTTGAAGGAATACTGGGAAAGTATTGAAAGCAGCAATTCCACTATCGGTGGAGCTATCTGGGACTGGGTGGATCAGGCTATATATGAGCCGAGAGAAATACTTGATGGAACATATGAAGGCCGCCTGCATACTGGATATGATTTCCCCGGCCCTCATCAGGGTAACTTCTGTTCAAACGGTATAATTCCTGCAACGAGAGAGGAATCACCTAAATTGAAAGAAGTGAAAGCTGTTTATCAGTATATTAAATTTGCTCTGTTGGAAAAGAATGTAAAGAAGAACACGGTTCCTGTAAATATAAACAATACATATGATTTCATTACGCTGAATGGTTATGAACTGTTGTGGGAAACTGTTGAGAATGGAAATACAGTTGGAAGAGACAGTATGCTTCTGCCTGCCATCGCTCCTGATATGTCGCAGGATTTTGCTCTGAAACTTTCTGGTACAAATCTTGCCAAAGCTGCAAAGAACGGCAATGAGGTTATGGTAAATCTCTATGTCCGTAATTCGAAACCGACTGAATGGTCGTCTGCCGGACATGTAGTGGCTCAGAAACAGTTTGAACTTTCATCAAGAGGAAAGCTTCCTGCACTTAAAGCCAATGGCAGGGTAGCCGGGCTGAAAGTAGAAAAGGGTGAGAAGGAATTGACGGTGGGTAATGCCTTTATCTTTGCTGCTTTTGACACTGCTACCGGACGTATGACAGAGTTGCGTATAAACGGTCTGGATGTGATATACGGAAAGCAGGGATTCCTGTACGACAATCACCGTTTCATAGAAAATGACCGCCGTCCTACCGATACTTCAAACGGCCTTGAACCTGACGGTACATGTAATGTGACGGAAGAAAAGGACGGAAAGGTAGTGGTTACTACTTTGCGTAGTGGTTCTCTCTGTGATTCTGAAATCATATATACATTCCTGCCCAATGGGGTGCTTGATATGGATGTCAAGCTTACTCCAAAGACCAAGGAACTCTATCGTGCCGGACTGGTATGTGCCGTAAATGCAGGGCTTGAAAATGTGGATTACTATGCATACGGTCCTTGGGAAAACTATATCGACCGTAAAGAAGGTTGTATGATAGGACGCTATTCTACTACTGTTGATGATATGGTGGAACGATATGTAAAGCCACAGAGCATGGGCAACCGTGAGTCGCTCCGTGAGTTGAAACTTACAGGAAAGGATGGTTGCGGAATCCGAATCGAAACGGAGGGGGCTGTTGCATTCTCGGCTTTGAGATATACTGATGCCGATTTGATGAATACCCAACATATGTGGGAACTGCAGAAACGTCCGTATATAGTGCTTCATCTTGATGCACAGATGCGAGGTCTTGGAAACGGAAGTTGCGGTCCTATGACGTTGGAAAGTTATAAGATTGCTCCTATGCCTTTCAATTATAAATTGAGAATATCATATACAGACTGATAGAATCAGAAAATGCCACAAACTGACAATCCGGTTTGTGGCATTTTTTGTACCTTTGCGGTATGAAAAAGTACGTCGATGTCATAGTGCCGCTTCCCATTGCGAATACGTTTACATACTCTTTGCCTGAGGCTCTGGAAGACCAGGTGGAGACAGGGTGTCGTGTGGTAGTTCCTTTCGGAGTAAAGAAATATTACACAGCCATCGTTGTGAAAATACACTTTTCGGCACCTGAGGAATACGAAACGAAAGATATATCTGAGGTACTTGACAGAACTCCTGTGATGTTGGAACGCCAGTTGGCTTTCTGGAAGTGGGTGGTAGAGTATTATCTGTGTACGCTTGGTGATGTCTATAAGGCTGCACTTCCTTCGGGAATGAAGTTGGAAAGTGAATCGGTGGTGGAATATAATCCTGATTTCGTTGCTGATGGGTCTCTTTCGCCTAAGGAGCAACGAATTCTTGACATCCTGAGTGTCGATACAGAGCAGTGTATTACTCAGATTGAGCGTGCCGGAAATATAAAGAACATTCTTCCGGCAATAAAATCGCTGATGGAGAAAGATGCTATCCGTGTAAAGGAAGAACTGAAACGTAACTATAAGCCTAAGACAGAAGTCCGCGTACGATTGCAGGAAGGTATGCGCGATGAGGCTGTACTTCAGAAACAGTTTGACCTTTTAGCGCGTGCTCCCAAACAGCTTGCTATGCTGATGAAATATATAGAACTGTCCGGATGGATGCAGGAAGGAAAGTTCCTGACAGAAGTCTCAAAGAAGACACTATTGGAGGCTTCCGGTGCATCGGCTTCAATTCTGAACGGACTTATCGACAAACATATTTTTGAGACTTATAACTACGAAATAGGACGTCTTACTGCCGGAAAAACAGAGACAGTCCCATTAAATCCGCTGAATGAAATACAGCAAAGGGCTTTTCATTCCATAATGTCGTCATTCCATCAGAAAAATATCTGTCTTCTTCATGGGGTTACTGCCAGTGGGAAGACAGAGGTATATATACATCTGATAGAAGAAGTAATCAAGGCAGGAAAGCAGGTGCTTTATCTTCTTCCGGAGATAGCTCTTACCACGCAGATAACCGAACGATTGAAGAGAATATTCGGTTCACGTCTTGGAGTATATCATTCAAAGTTTCCCGATGCGGAACGTGTGGAGATATGGCAGAAACAGCTTACTGAAGATGATTATGACGTGATACTCGGTGTACGCTCGTCAGTCTTTCTTCCTTTCCGCAGACTCGGACTGGTGATAGTGGACGAAGAACATGAAACATCGTATAAACAGCAGGACCCGGCTCCGCGATATCATGCCCGAAGCGCTGCTATAATGCTTGCATCACTCTATGGTGCGAAAACTCTTCTCGGTACAGCTACTCCGAGTATGGAGTCATATTATAATGCCACTCACGGAAAATACTCTTTGGTAGAGATGAAGGAAAGATACCGGCAGATACAGTTGCCGGAAATAGAGGTGGTTGATATAAAGGAACTGGCGCGTAAAAGACGTATGTCAGGGCATTTTTCTCCTTTTCTTTTGCAGAAGATGAGAGAAGCGCTTGAGAATAAGGAACAGATTATACTTTTCCAGAACCGCCGCGGTTTTGCACCTATGATAGAATGCCGCACGTGCGGATGGGTGCCTAAATGCAAGAACTGTGATGTGAGTCTTACATATCATAAAGGACTTAATCAGCTGACGTGTCATTACTGCGGATATACATACAGTGTACCAAAGTCATGTCCGGCTTGTGGAGGTGTGGAGCTTGTTAACCGCGGCTTCGGTACAGAAAAGGTTGAGGACGATATTAAACAGATATTCCCCGATGCCACAGTGGCACGTATGGATATGGATACCACCCGTACCCGCACTGCATACGAAAGGATTATCAACGATTTTCAGGATGGAAAGACAGATATTCTTATCGGTACACAGATGGTTTCCAAGGGACTGGATTTCGACAGGGTGAGTGTAGTAGGTATTCTGAATGCCGATTCCATGCTTAACTATCCCGACTTCCGTTCGTACGAGAGAGCATTCCAGCTTATGGCACAGGTTTCGGGTAGGGCAGGACGCAAGAATAAGCGCGGTCTGGTGGTGCTTCAGACCAAATCGCCGGATATTCCGCTTATTCATCAGGTGGTGACTAATGATTACAATGCACTGTATGATGAACAGTGTGCAGAAAGAAGCATGTTCCGATATCCTCCGTTCCACAGGTTGATATATGTATATCTCAAGCATCGTAAGGAAGATGTATTGGAACAGGCCGCCGACTGTATGGCATCCTATCTGAGAAACGGACTTGGTGACAGAATCCTTGGTCCTGACCGTCCTCCGGTGGGAAGAATACAGACACTGTTTATCAAAAAGATAGTTATAAAAGTTGAACAGCAGGCATCAATGTCGAAGATACGCACATACCTCCGGCAGGTACAGAGAGCTATAATGGAAGATGAGCGTTTCAAGTCGTTGATGGTATATTATGATGTAGACCCGTATTAAGTGTTAGTTTTTAAGTTCTTAGGTTTTTTAGTAGGTTGATGTTTACATAAAAACTTAAGAACTCACAAACTCATAAACTTACAAACTTATAAACTCAAAAACTCACAATGAATATAGAATTAGACGTACACACCCATACCATAGCCAGCGGACATGCTTTCAGTACGTTGCAGGAAATGGCACAGGCGGCAGCAGCCAAGGGACTGAAGCTGTTGGGAATAACAGAACACTCGTCAGGTATTCCAGGAACGTGTGACCCTATTTATTTCCGCAATCTTCATGTCGTGCCAAGACAGATGTACGGCATAGAGCTTCTTCTTGGAGCGGAAATAAACATAACCGATTTCAATGGTAATATCGACATGGACGAGTTTTATCTCCGTATGTTGGATCTCCGTATTGCAGGTATACATTCGCTGTGCTATACTCACGGAACTAAGGAGCAGAACACCCGGGGAATGGTGAAAGTGATTTCAAATCCATACATAAATATCATCAGTCATCCCGGTGACGGAACTGCAAGTCTTGATTTTGAGCCTATAGTATTGGCATCGAAAGAGCATCACACACTTTTAGAGATAAACAACAGTTCGCTGAAACCATGCCGTAACAAGCCGGAAGCAAGAGGCAATAATTTGGAAATACTGAGATTGTGCAAGAAATATGAAGTTCCGGTCATTCTTGGGAGTGATGCACATATTTCTTTCGATATAGCTGAGTATGGCTATGCACTGCAATTGTTGGCTGAAACTGAGTTCCCTGAAGAACTGATAATGAACACTGATGTAGAACGATTTAAACAGTATATAGGAAAATGAAAATACTTTTTGTGTGCCTTGGCAATATATGCCGTTCTGCTACAGCAGACGAAGTTATGCGTACACTTTTGAAAAAAGAAGGCCTTGATAAAGAAGTGGAAATAGATTCTGCCGGAACAAGCTCATACCACCGTGGCGAGTTGCCCGACGAACGTATGCGCATGCACGCTGCACGCAGAGGTTACCGTCTTACACATCTGTCGCGCCCTGTATGCACAGATGATTTTTATAATTTCGACCTCATTCTTGGTATGGATGACCGCAATATATCAAATCTTCGTGATATGGCTCCGGATATAGAATCTGAAAAGAAGATTGGCCGCATGACCGACTATTGCCGCACAAAGGTGGTCGATTATGTTCCTGACCCTTACTATGGTGGGGCGCAAGGCTTCGAGAATGTATTGAATATACTGGAAGATGCTTGTCAGGGGTTGTTGGAAGAGATAAAGAAGGACTTATCGAAATAATCTTTTATCATTGTTTATTTGTATATATACTCATATTTACTTTCCTTTGTATCTGAAAGATAAAAACTATATTAATACACCATGAAACAAACTTTTGCACCTTTTGCCAAACCGCTGTATGTGATGACAAAACCTGTTGGGGCGGTATGTAATTTGGCTTGCGATTATTGCTATTACCTTGAAAAATCAAATTTGTACAAGGATACTTCAAAACATGTGATGAGCGATGAACTCCTGGAGCGATTCATAAAAGAGTATATCGGCTCGCAGACTATGCCACAGGTACTTTTCACATGGCATGGCGGAGAAACACTTATGCGTCCGTTAAGCTTTTATAAGAAGGCAATGGAACTTCAGAAACAGTACGCCGGCGGAAGAACTATTGACAACTGTATTCAGACAAACGGTACGCTACTTACTGACGAGTGGTGTCAGTTCTTCAAGGAAAACAACTGGCTTGTGGGAGTATCAATAGATGGTCCTCAGGAGTTCCACGATGAATATCGCCGCAACAAGCAGGGATTGCCGTCGTTCGTAAAAGTCATGAGGGGAATTGAACTTCTGAACAAACACGGTGTGGAATGGAACGCCATGGCTGTGGTGAACGACTATAATGCCGATTATCCTGTGGAGTTCTATAACTTCTTCAAGTCCATAGGCTGCCATTATATCCAGTTCGCACCAATCGTAGAGAGAATATTCAAACATAACGACGGCCGTCATCTGGCATCGCCAATGCAGGAGGGAGATAAATTGGCAGATTTCTCCGTATCGCCGGAACAGTGGGGAAACTTCCTTTGCAAGCTTTTCGACGAATGGGTGAAGAATGATGTCGGTGAGTATTTCATTCAGATTTTCGATTCTACACTTGCCAACTGGGTAGGAGAACAGCCGGGAGTATGCTCGATGGCCAAGACTTGTGGCCACGCCGGAGTTATGGAGTTTAATGGCGATGTTTATTCGTGCGACCATTATGTGTTCCCTGAATATAAGTTAGGTAATATCTATCAGAAAACTCTGGTAGAGATGATGTATAGCGAAAGACAACAGGAGTTCGGACTTATGAAACAGAAATCGTTGCCTACACAGTGTAAGGAGTGTGAGTTTCTGTTCGCATGTAATGGCGACTGCCCTAAGAACCGCTTTGCGAAGACTGCAACCGGAGAGCCGGGACTGAACTATTTATGTAAGGGGTATTATCAGTTCTTTAAGCATGTAGCTCCATACATGGACTATATGAAGAAGGAATTACTTGCACAGCGTCCGCCTGCTAATGTGATGGAGGCTATACGAAATGGCGAGATTATACTTGAGTGATTTAGGATATATATAGAATGAGAACGGGTTGACCTCAATAGTATTGAATGTGGTCAACCCGTTATTCTTTTTTTGTATGTTGTTTTGATGAATAATCATCTTTACAGACAAAACCGTCCGGATTATATGAAATATCTATATTTATAAACCGTGACACGTTCGTGTTCCGCCCGCGTCACGTTCGTGTTCCGCGCGTGACACGTTCGTGTTCCACCCGTTACACGTACGTGTTCCGCTTTCCGCGTCGAGGAATTTATCTTTTATTTCTTAAGCTCAGGGTAGCTTATTCTCGTATGGTACATTGTTTTCAGTTTTTCCTTGAATACGCTTTTCACGACTGCAATATCCTTGAATGTAATAGGACATTCCTTAAAATAGCCTTCCTGAACCTGTGAGTCTATTATTTTTTCCACTAAGGCAGATATGCTTTCTTCCGTATATTCAGGAAGGCTTCGTGATGCGGCTTCCACTGAATCGGCCATCATAAGTATGGCCTGTTCCTTCGTGAACGGATTCGGTCCCGGATATTGGAATGCTGTCTTGTCAACTTCTTCGTCCGGGTGTTCGTTCTGATATGATATGTAGAAATATTTTGTCAGACCGTTGCCGTGGTGTGTACTGATAAATTCTTTTATAACAGTCGGAAGATTATGTTTATCGGCCAGTTTAAGACCGTCAGTTATATGGCTTATTACAATCTGCGCACTCTGCTTATAGTTGAGCTGGTCGTGTGGATTTACGCCGGATTGGTTTTCTGTGAAGAATGCCGGGTTCAGCATCTTGCCTATATCGTGATACATGGCTCCGGTACGCACCAACTGACTGTTTGCGCCGATACGGTTGGCCGCTGCGGCTGTAAGGTTGGCTAATTGTAGTGAATGCTGGAAAGTACCAGGTGCCGTTTCCGACATCTCTCTCATCAGTTTGGTATTGATGTTCGACAGTTCCACAAGAGTTACATTTGATGTGAAACCGAAAGTTTTCTCCAGGATAAACAGCAGAGGGTATGTGAACAGCAGAAGCAGTCCGTTTATTACGAAATTCATATATACATAAGTACTCAGCTGTGCAATTTCGCTTACGTGTACGAGGTCAAGTGCCAGATAAAGCAGTGAGTATGTGACAGTTACTATAAAAGCACTGTTCAGCAATTGCGAACGTTGTGACAACTCTCTCAGACTATATATTGCTGCCATGCCTGCCACAGCCTGCAGAAGAATGAACTCATGAGGGGTTCTTAAGGCGATGGATGTGATAAGTATCGTAATTATATGGGCCATAAAAGCAGTGCGCGAGTCGAGGAATATCTTTATGAGCATAGGAATCATGGCAAACGGTACGATATAGACACTTAGGAATGCATGTTCTACCATCAGAAATGCTATGACAGGGAATACTGTTATGATGCTGAACAGTAGATATACCTTACCCTTGACCTGATAGAAATCGCGGCGGAATATCTCAAGATACACCATAAACAGGGCTACCATGATGGAGACAAAAAGAATCTGGCCGAACAGTGTAAGGCGTTTTTCGGCTACGGTCTCGCTACGGCTGTTCCATTCTTTCTGCATGGAACGTAGTATGTCGAACTTCTTCCGGTCGATGATCTCTCCACGGTCGATAATCTTCTGGCCGTTCATCACATATCCTGTTGCCCATGGTATATTGGTGAGAAGTTCCTGCTTGGCAGTCATGGACTTTTCAGAATCGTATGTCAGATTAGGAATGATATAGTCGTTGAGATTACATTGCTGTAAGAGGGCTTTGTTGAACTGCACAGTATCGGCGTTTATAAGTTTCTCGTAAGCTTCCTTTATGGTGTATATCTCGCTGACACTCCTTTGGACGGCTGTATTTTGCGTTATGGCCTGTATTGTGGACACACCGTCGTCGTTTATCTGCTCCAGGTCGGTTTGCGATATTACTCCTGTTTCATAAATCTTCCTGAGATTTCTTTCGATGTGTGTTCTGTAATTGCTATAGTCCTTAATAATCAGGGACTTGTCGTTGTAATCCTTCTTCAGTTTCTCTATCATCTTCTGCCCTGTCTCAATATTAAGGTGATAGTATGGAGCATAGAATTTCAGAATACTGTCCTGTTCGGTTTTTACCTGCTCGTCATCTTTGTAGATAGGAAAATCGAATGACGCCTGCAGCAGTCCGTATTTCCATGGTTTGTCCAATTCGAACTGATAGTTGAACTTACCCTCTTTGGGCATGAAATAGACTATGATTGATACAGTAACTACAAAAATAGCGCATCTGTAAAGAAACTGTTTGTATGAAAATGTATTGTCTTTAGGGAAAGTTTTCATAATCAATGTATATTTTGGGTGCAAAATAAGCAAAAAACGGGAAAGTTCATAAATCCGTGGATTTTATATTATGATGCTTTCAAATGGAATATTGTTGACTTTGGCCGCATAAACGGGAAATTCGCTTTCATACATATAAGATGTTCCTATTCTGTAAATCTTTGTCGCATCGCATAACATGTAGAAATCCAAAAATGATTTCAGATATATTTCAAACGATACTTTTCTCATGTTATCCCCCCCCCCCCATCCATATGGGCCAATGAGCCGGGTATAATGTGTACTCCTTCTATCCCTGAAACTCGTTTAAGGAATGTTATGCTGTCCGATGTTATTAATAATGGCTGGTTACCATGCTTCTTTTTTAAACTCAATATCGATTTTATGCACTTGTCTATTAACTCTTCGGCCTTATCGCTGTCTCCTATTGGTTTGTATTTGTACTCCTTGAAGTCTCCCAAAAGGTTCTGGAAGCGGAAAACTGCGGCATAATATCCGTCTCCTATTTCCTTTTTTATCGATTTCAGGCGTTCTTCCAATATCGTTGCAGGTTTAAACAACTCTTTGAATAACTCTCCCCATGTTTTTGTGTCCGTATAATCCTTGAACGCTTCGTTTATATGTGGAAGGCAATCCAAGTTGCTGTAGAAATGAATTTGTTTTTTGCTTTTTAGCCTTATAAGCCTTCTGCCAAGATGCTCTCTTCTCATGTATAACGTCCTACAGTATAAAGGGCAGTCTGTATATTCGTTTTCTTTGAGAGTCCAATCGTATGCGGTTGGAGACAGATAATCTTCCAGCCGGAATGGATATGTATATTTTATCCTGAATGGCAAGTTCTTATATTTGCAATATGCGTACAGGGTTATTATTCCTTTAAATCTGTCGCACATTCCACCATGATAAGTCTCTCCGTCAATCATGGCGATATGAATGTTTTTAGCTTTGGACTTATTGGTATTTCTTGATTTTATGAATATTCTTAATCCAAGAAAAAGTTCTCTAAACAGATTCTTTGTTTCCAAATGTTTGTATTCCTTACCGTATAATTTGCGCATTTCTTTAGATTTTTGTTAAAACTAAAATCTTTACATGTATTTTCTCCATATATAAAGAATTTTGGGTGCAAAATAAGCAAAAAACGGGAAATTTAGATTACTTTTGCGTAATATTTTAGTTGAAAATCAATATGTCAGAAAGAAAAGTAAGAGTTCGTTTCGCACCAAGCCCTACAGGTGCGTTGCATATCGGCGGTGTGCGTACTGCCTTGTACAATTATCTCTTTGCCCGTCAGCATGGCGGAGACCTTATTTTCCGTATAGAGGATACTGACTCAAACCGTTTCGTTCCTGGTGCGGAAGAGTATATCATCGAATCATTCAAATGGTTGGGTATCAATTTCGATGAAGGCGTTAGTTTTGGTGGAAACTACGGCCCTTACCGTCAGTCGGAACGTCGTGATATATATAAGAAATATGTTCAGGTCCTGCTGGATAACGGTAAAGCATATATAGCTTTCGATACTCCTGAGGAACTTGACGCCAAAAGAAAGGAAATCCCTAACTTCCAGTATGATGCTTCTACACGTCTTTCAATGCGTAACTCATTGTCAATGAGTAAGGAAGAAGTAGATGCTCTTGTCGCTGAAGGTAAACAGTATGTGGTACGTTTCAAGATAGAGCCGAACGAGGATGTACATGTAAATGATATTATCCGTGGAGATGTGGTTATCAACTCGTCTATCCTTGATGATAAAGTATTGTACAAATCGGCAGATGAACTTCCTACATACCATCTTGCAAATATCGTTGACGACCACCTGATGGAAGTTACTCACGTAATCCGTGGTGAAGAGTGGTTGCCTTCTGCTCCGCTTCACGTGCTTCTTTACAGAGCATTCGGATGGGCAGACACTATGCCTGAGTTCGCTCATCTGCCTTTGCTGCTTAAACCGGACGGAAACGGTAAATTGAGCAAGCGTGACGGCGACCGTCTTGGTTTCCCTGTATTCCCGTTGGAATGGCATGACCCTAAGACCGGTGAGGTTTCTTCAGGCTACCGTGAATCAGGTTATCTTCCTGAAGCGGTTATCAACTTCCTTGCTCTATTGGGCTGGAATCCGGGTAATGACCAGGAAATCATGTCGCTTGACGAACTGGTTAAGCTTTTCGACCTGCACCGTTGCAGCAAGGCCGGGGCGAAATTTGACTACGAAAAGGCTCGCTGGTTCAACCATGAGTATATCCTGAAGAAAGACGATGCAGAGATAGCAGAACTGTTCAAGCCTGTATTGGCGGCTAATGGAGTAGATGCTTCTGCTTATAGCGACGCTTATCTCACTTCGGCTGTTTCATTGGTTAAGAGCCGTGTGAACTTTGTTAAGGAATTGTGGGAACAGGCTCGTTTCTTCTTTGTCGCTCCTGAAACTTATGCAGAAAAGGACGTCAAGAAACGTTGGAAAGAAGATACTCCTCGCATCATGAACGAATTGATAGAAGTATTGCGTGGCATTGAAGATTTCAGTTCAAAACCATCGGAAGACATCGTTATCGGCTGGATTACTGAGAAGGAATATCACATGGGTAATGTGATGAATGCTTTCCGTCTGGCTGTGGTAGGCGAGTGCAAGGGACCGCACATGTTCGATATTACAGAACTTCTCGGTAAGGAGGAAACTATCAGACGTATAGAAAAAGCAATTGAAGTCCTGAAGTAAGCTGTTTATTATTTGCTATGAATAGTAAAAGAAAGAAATCAATACAATGGGGTGTGATATTCACTCTGTTTATGATTTGCCGCAGGTTTATCCCTGATAAGCTTTATATAAAGGTGGTGTACAGATATAAAATGGGTAGATGGATAAACTGGGATAATCCTGAAACATTTAATGATAAACTTCAATGGATGAAACTGTACAATCGCAGGCCGGAGTATACTATGATGGTCGATAAATATGCAGTTAAGGAATATGTAAAAAACAAGATTGGGGAACAGTATGTTGTTCCCAATCTTTTCGTATGGGACAGACCCGAAGATATTGATTTTGATATGCTTCCCGATAAGTTTGTAATAAAAACTACTCACGATGGAGGAAGCAGAGGATGTGTGATTTGTAAAGATAAGCAGAAACTCAACAGGAAAGAAACTTTGAGTCGTCTTAAAAAATCAATGAAGAATAATCTTTTCTATAAGTATAGAGAATGGCCATATAAGAATGTAAAAAAGAGGATTATTGCTGAGAAATTCCTGGAAAATGAAGATTCTTCTACTTTAAATGATTACAAATTATATTGTTTTAATGGACTTGTAAAGTGCGTGTGTATCTCTAATAATAGATTTTTAGGTGATACAGAGTTTGATTATTTTGATGATAATTTTAATAGATTGCCATTCTCACAAGGAGGACCAAATTCAAAGAAAGAAATTAAAAAGCCGCAAACATTTGATGAAATGAAGGCTATTGCCGAAAAATTATCAAGCGGTATTCCACACGTAAGAGTTGATTTGTATGAAGTTAAAGGGCATATTTATTTTGGTGAGCTAACTTTTTTCGATTCAAGTGGATTTAAAGAATTTACTCCTGAAGAGTGGGATTATAAATTGGGAAGTTGGATTGAACTGCCTGAGCCTACTGTTTAATTTGTAACATACAATATATTATTCCTATTTATAACTACTAAATAAATGAGAAAATGACATATCATTTGCTTTCTTTTTTTCTGAGACTTTTCTCTTATGTCCCTTTTTGTTTATTGTATATAATATCAGATGGCTTGTATTTTTTTGTATATTATATATTCCGTTATAGAAGACGTATAGTGCGTAAAAATCTTACTGAATCTTTTCCTGAAAAGAGTGAAGATGATATAAAGAAAATAGAGAAGAATTTTTATTCTTTCTTTACAGACAATATTCTTGAAAGTTTAAAGATGTTTACCATCTCTCGTAAGGAAATGATTCAACGTGTGAAATTTATGAATGTTGAAGAGGTTAATGCTTTAATGAGGAGTGGAAAGTCAGTCTCACTTTTTTTAGGACATTATAGTAATTGGGAGTGGATGTCGTCTATTCCATTGCATATTGATAAAAATGTAATAGGAGCACAAATATATCACAAACTTAGTAACAAAAATATGGATAGGCTGATGCTGTATATCCGTGAACGTATGGGGGCGGTTTGTGTTGAAATGCGTAAGACGGCACGTTATGTCAATGAATTGGCTACAGAAAACAAGGTTTGTATTATAGGTTTTATTGCCGACCAGTCTCCAAGAAAGAAAGATTCGCGTCATTTCCTACATTTTCTTAATCATAATACTCCTGTACTGACAGGAACGGAAAAGATAACAAAACATTATGACTTTGGAGCTTTCTTCCTTGATGTTAAGAGAGTAAAAAGAGGATATTACGAGGCAAGGTTTGTAAAGGTGCATGATAATCCAAAATCGTTGCCCGATTTTGAATTGACGGCAATTTACTATCAAATGCTGGAAAAATGTATCAGGACTCAACCTGAATTGTATTTGTGGAGTCACAACCGATTCAGAAATGCTGAGAAATTGTGAAAGTGAACAGGTTTGTATAAGTTTAAATTCTAATAGTATGGATATTGATTTTGTAATCACATGGGTTGACATGAACGACCCTAAATGGCAAGCAGAGTTTAGAAAGTATTCAGGTAATGGAAATAATATAAAAAATGGAGTATCCGAAGCGCGTTTTCGTGATTACGGTTTTTTGAAATATTGGTTCCGTGGAGTGGAAAAGTTTGCTCCATGGGTACGAAAGATACATTTCGTAACAAGCGGACAGTGTCCTGAATGGCTTGATGTGAGCAATCCGAAGATTAATCTTGTAAGCCATAAAGATTATATTCCGGAGCAGTTTCTGCCTACTTTCAATTCAGTAGTGATAGAGTATTATTTACATAAGATACCCGGACTGTCAGAGCATTTTGTTTATTTTAATGATGACTTCTATATTATAGACAAAATAGGTGCAGAACGATTTTTCAAGAATGGATTGCCATGTGATATTGCTGCTTTTAAGTATAATCCTTCTTGGTCGCAGTGGTATAAGACACTTCAAAATAGCATAGGTATTATAAACCGTTATTTTGATAAGAAAGAGATAATGGTTAGAGATCATGATAAATGGTTCGATAGAAGTTACGGTTCAAAAGCACGCTGGAACTATATACTTAAACCATATAACAAATTCATTCCTCTGCGTACTCCTCATAATGCTCAGCCGTATTTGAAGAGCACTTTTGAAGAGGTATGGTCTGTTGTTGAGAAAGAACTGACTGAGGCTTCAAGAAACAAATTCAGGTCATTTACTGATTATACTCCGGAATTATTCCGTACATGGCAAATCTGTAAGGGAAACTTTGAACCTTACAATACTTATAGTGACACAAAGATGTTTCCGCTTATGATAAAACCAAAACAGGCGGTAAAAGCTATATATAATCAATCGTATAAACTGATATGCCTGAATGATAATGTACATATACGTAATTATTCGCAGGTTATGGAAAACTTACAGAAAGCTTTTGATACTATACTTCCGGAAAAATCAACTTTTGAATTGTAATCTTTATTTGGCTATATTGATATGAATAAAGTGCTTGCAGAAATTATAGCTGGTGTGATACCCCATAAAATGACACGTAACAGATGGCGTGGTATTTTGCGTTTTGGATTGTTTAATGCCGTTAAACTCATGTACGAATTGAAGCATAACAATACTCAACCGAAATACTATCTGGCAGTTTGTGCAATAGCTAGGAATGAAGGACCGTATTTTAAAGAATGGATTGAGTGGCATCATAAAATGGGTGTAGATAAGTTCTATGTCTATGATAATGATAGTACGGATTGCATAAAAGAAGTTCTTGCGCCATATATAGAATCAGGATTGGTGGAATATACTTTTTCCCCTGGCTTTAAAAAACAGCTGGCTGCTTATGATGATTGTCTTGAAAAGCATCGTTTTGATACTCGTTGGATTGCATTTATTGATTTGGATGAATTTATTGTTCCTATAAAAGATAAAACAATACCTGAGTTCCTGAATAGATTTGAAAGCTTTCCTGCCGTAGAAGTCAACTGGTTGATTTATGGAAGTGGTGGAGCAAAAACAAAACAACCGGGAACTATGATGGAGAGGTTCAAATATCATTCATTGCCCGGACATTTTTTGAATAGACACGTTAAGAGTATTGTAAATCCTCGTAGAGTATTCTCTATGATAGGTTGCCATGAGGTAGCCAGAATATCTGGTTATGCAGCTGATTCTCATGGCAATCTTATCAAACAAAACTTCTGGGAACGTGAACCGCAGCAGGACGTGATACGCATAAACCATTATGCTGTAAGATCGTATGAAGAGTTTGTTGAAAAACAATCTCGTGGAAGAGCTGCAGGAAAAACCAGATTTATAACAATGCAATATTTTAACCGTTATGATTTGAATGATATCAAAGATGACTAAGGGTTATTTTTCAAATTGCGACTTTTCAGGGAAGCGTTTTTCTAAAAACGCTTTTGCCCTTAGTCTGTCATTGTCTGTTGCATATTCTGAATCATTCATGCAGAAGAAAGTAGGGTTACATTTTTTCATCTTCTCATAATGGTTTTCTTTATGGATATGGAGTCTGAATGAAGTCTTTTGTGTGACATAATTCAAGTGCGCTTTTTTTTCTGCCAGCGCTACATATGAATAAATATTTCTTTGTATATTGCTTGCGCAGCGCATGTGGTTAGGATATGTAGCTTCTATTTCATCCTTAAAAACTTGAACTACGTGTTCGCATTGACTTTTCAGGTAGGCATCTATATTGTGATGACTTTTACCGTTATAGTATATGCCATATTTCTTTTTGACAAGTTCTGCTGCATTTTTTATATTTATGACATAATTGCTAAGTCGCCTTTTTAATACTTTTTCTTTTAGAAGCAATGTCAGTTTTCTGAATAGCCTGCGGTTGAAACGAATTATAGGAAGTCCGTCCTTGGCAAAGAATGTTTCTTCGGTAACAGGCTTGTTGATATACATATCATCATTTGCATAAATGAAGTGTTCTGAAAGCCCGGGTATTTTGTATATAAAGTGTTCTATGACAGTAGAACAGAAACAAGGTAAACTTATTTCCGGCATTATTTCTTTATGGTCTACTATTCTTATTTTAGAATTAGATGTATCCAGCCAATCTGGTATCTGATTATCCGTTACAATATATATTTTATGTATCCATGGAGCATATAAATCTATTGAGCGGAGGCTGTATTTTAATTCATCATTGTTTGCGTATCTACCTTTACAGTTTACAGACGAACTTTCTTCCGTTTTGCCAATAATAGCGTTCCGTTTTGCTTGCCACACAGGGTCGTTACCATCAACCCATAGATATACTAAATCTATTTCCATTAATGTGTTATTTTATAGGTTATATGTATTTTATTTCTCAAATTGTGATTTTTGAGGAAAACGTTTATTCAGAAACTCTTTCACCCTTTTTCTGTCTTCATCATTTGCATATTCAGAGTCATTCATGCAGAAAAATGTAGGATTATATTTCTTTAATTTATTATAGTGCTTTATTTTTTGTATATGAAATCTGAAAGAAGTTTTCTGTGTAATTGAAATTTGATGACATCGTTTTTCTGCCAAAGCTACAAAAGTGTATAGGCTGCGTTGATAATCCATTGAATTACGCATGTGATTTGAGAACGTTTTCCACAATTCGTCTTTAAACATTTCTTCAACACGTAGGCAATCACTTTTTAGATATGCGTCGATGTTGTGATGTGGTTTTACATTATAATATGTTCCATATCTCTTTTTAACCAATAAAGCCGAATTACGTATCTTTTGGACATAGTTTTTTAAGGGTACACCAAAAAATCTCTTTTTGAATAATAGAAACCAGTCTCTTAATCTGCTGTATGTTGTACGGATGATTGGTAATCCGTCTTCTGCGTAAAATGTAGTTGGAAGAACAGGCTTGTTTATAAACATATCATCGTTTGCATATAAGAAATGTTCTGATAAGCTTGGTATTTTGCATATGAAATGTTCCAGTACACTTGAATTAAAGCATGGCAGACTCTCTGGAGGAAGTATTTCTGTATGGTCTACAATTCTGACTTTAGGGTTTGATGTATCCAGCCAGTCTGGGATTTGATTATCGGTAACTATAAATATTTTATTTATCCATGGGGCGTATGCTTCTATTGAACGTAAACTGTATTTCAGCTCGTCATTATTGGCATAGCGTCCTTTGCAATTTATTCCGGACTTTTCTATTGGTTTCCCTATATATGTATCACGTTTAATTTGCCATTTAGGGTCGTTACCGTCAACCCACAGATATACCAGATCAATATCCATCTTTATTTAATTTTTTGATAAGTTTTCAGTATGATTGTTTTTTATTCTTTTAAAGGGTTACGGTCTGACTTATACCATTCGATAAATCTCGTGATACCTTCGTGCAGGCTTATTTGCGGTTTATATCCTGTTTCTTGCTCAAGTTTTGTGGTATCAGCATATGTCTGGAATACATCTCCCTTCTGCATAGGGAGATATTCCTTTATTGCTTCTTTTCCTAATGCCTGTTCCATTTCTTTTATGAAATCCATCAGTTTGACAGGTTCCGAACAGCCTATGTTGTATATCTTGTATGCCACACCGTTTTCGCATTCTTCTGCTTTTGGCATTGAATCTATTACTCGTATTGTACCTTCAACGATGTCGTCGATATATGTAAAATCCCTGCTCAGGTTTCCGTTGTTGAATATTTTGATAGGCTCGTTTTGGCTGATAGCCTTGGCAAATAGCATAGGAGCCATGTCCGGTCGTCCCCAAGGACCATAAACAGTGAAATATCTTAATCCGGTTACTGCAAAACCATAAAGCTTACTATAGGCATGTGCCATAAGTTCGTTCGATTTCTTGCTTGCCGCATATAGACTTACCGGGTTGTCCACTTTGTCGTCTTCCGAGTATGGAGTTTTTGAATTTAAACCGTAAACAGAACTTGATGAAGCGAAAATAAGATGTTTCACATCATAATTTCTGCATGCCTCAAGTATATTCAGAAATCCTGTTATATTGCTGTTAAGATATGCATATGGGTTGGTAATTGAATATCTCACTCCGGCTTGTGCTGCAAGATTCATTACCTTGTCGAATTTCTCTGTTTCAAACAATTTGTCTATTGAAGCTTTGTCGTCTATCGACATTTTTATAAATGAGCAATTATTGAATAAGGAACTTTGCACTTTTTCATTATAAACGTAAAAGTCATTGGGTACAGATATTCCACATTCCTTTAATCTGGCAAACTTCATACGTACATCATAATAATTGTTTATTTCATCAATACCTATTACTGTTTCACCTCTTTCTGCTAATTGGTACATTAATTTCGAACCAATGAAGCCTGCAGCTCCTGTAATCAATATTTTCATAATTGCTTTATATTTGTAGTCCTTAATTATGGACAGAGATATGATTGTTTTCTATATATGAATTCTAAGGGTATTTAATAAACAATTCCATTGAACCACATGATAGTCCAATGGAATATGTTTATATTTATTGTTTATCAGTTTTTGTTAGCACGCTTGCGCTCAGTCTCATCAAGAATTATCTTACGCATACGCATACTCTTAGGGGTAACTTCCACGTATTCGTCTTCCTTGATATACTCCAAAGCTTCTTCAAGTGAGAATATCACCGGAGGAATGATTCGTGCCTTGTCGTCCGAACCTGATGCACGCATGTTGGTAAGTTTCTTTGATTTTGTTACGTTGATTACCAGGTCATTTTCGTGTACGTGTTCACCTACCACCTGTCCTGCGTAAACTTCGTCCTGAGGATAGATAAAGAACTTACCTCTGTCCTGAAGCTTGTCGATAGCGTAGGCAAATGTTGTACCTGATTCCATGGCAATCATAGAACCGTTTGTGCGGCGGTCTATTTCACCCTTGTATGGCTGATATTCCTTGAAGCGGTGTGCCATGATAGCTTCTCCCTGCGATGCTGTAAGCACATTTGTACGCAGACCGATTATACCGCGTGATGGCATGTTGAATTCAATGTTTACACGGTCGCCCTGAGTTTCCATTGATGTAAGTTCACCCTTGCGGCGAGTTACCATATCAATCATCTTGCTTGAAAACTCTTCCGGCACGCTGATTGTAAGTTCCTCGATAGGTTCGCATTTCACTCCGTCTATCTCCTTGAAGATAACCTGTGGCTGGCCTACCTGAAGCTCGTAACCTTCGCGGCGCATTGTTTCGATAAGTACTGACAGGTGCAATACACCACGTCCTGAAACAATCCATTTACCATCTTCGTTTTCGGTTTTTCTCACACGGAGAGCAAGGTTCTTGTCAAGCTCCTTCATCAGACGGTCGTGAATGTGGCGTGATGTAACGAACTTACCTTCCTTTCCGAAGAAAGGAGAGTCGTTGATAGTGAAGAGCATACTCATTGTCGGCTCGTCGATTGCGATAGGAGCAAGTGGTTCCGGATTTTCGAAATCGCATATAGTATCACCGATTTCGAAACCTTCTACACCTACTATGGCGCAGATGTCACCGGATGAAACTGATTCAACTTTCTTGCGTCCAAGACCTTCGAAAGTATGTACTTCCTTTATCTTTGATTTTACCAATGAACCATCGCGTTTTGCAAGAGTGATGTTCATACCTTCTTTCAGTGTACCTCTGTGTACGCGTCCCACTGCGATACGTCCGGTGTATGAAGAATAGTCCAATGATGTGATAAGCATCTGAGGAGTACCTTCAAGGAATTCCGGTGCAGGGATGTATTTGATGATGGCATCCAGCAGTGGAGTGATACTGTCTGTCGGAGTTTTCCAGTCTTCACCCATCCAGTTGTTCTTTGCAGAACCGTAAATTACAGGGAAATCGAGCTGGTCTTCAGTCGCATTAAGACTGAACATCAAGTCGAATACCATTTCGTGTACTTCCTCAGGACGGCAGTTTGGCTTATCCACCTTGTTTACTACAACTATTGGTTTCAGTCCTATCTGTAGGGCTTTCTGCAGTACGAAACGTGTCTGTGGCATAGGGCCTTCGAATGCGTCCACAAGCAGGATACAACCGTCTGCCATGTTCAATACACGTTCTACTTCACCTCCGAAATCGGCGTGTCCCGGAGTGTCTATGATGTTGATTTTAGTACCCTTGTAATTGATTGATACGTTTTTCGAGAGGATAGTTATACCTCTTTCACGTTCCAAATCGTTGTTATCCAATACCAACTCACCGTTTGTCTGGTCTCCGCGGAACAGGTGTCCCGCCAGCATCATCTTGTCCACCAGTGTTGTCTTACCATGGTCAACGTGGGCAATGATGGCAATGTTTCTAATGTCTTGCATACTATATACCTATATATTTGACTGCAAATTTACTATTTTTCAGTGAAATACGGTTATAAAGAGTGGCGGTTTTTATTTTTTTTAGAAGTGTAGTTCATTTCGTATGATATATTGTTTCATTGGAGAAATTTGTAGGAGGATTGCGTTGATTATGTATATAATGCGGATATAAACGTACATTTTTGTTTGAAAATCAGAAAAAAAAGTACCTTTTGTTTTGTCTAATATAAAGATTCTTAGTATCTTTGCGCCCACAAATCAAATTTATACATTTTAAAAACAGTCAAAATTATGTATTTAGACGCAGCTAAAAAACAAGAAATCTTTGAAAAGTACGGAAAGTCTAACACTGATACTGGATCAGCTGAATCGCAGATAGCATTGTTTTCATACCGTATTTCTCGCCTGACTGAGCACATGAAGCTCAACAGAAAAGATTATAGTACTGAAAGAGCTCTTACAACTTTGGTAGGTAAGCGTCGTGCTTTACTTAACTACCTTAAGGATCGCGACATCACAAGATATCGTGCTATCGTTAAAGAGCTTGGCTTGCGTAAGTAATTATTACTTGCTGCACGGAAATTCAAGCAAAACGGGCCGTATTCACAATGTGGGTACGGCCCGTTTTCTATATCCGAAAAAAACGCTTCGTCGTTTAAGTCAAAACGACGAAGCGTTTTGAATCAAATGACGAAGCGTTTTAAAATTGGTTATTTCGGGTTTGTCAGAAGTAGAATTCAGGATTTTTTCTTTCGCTGAAATTTTCATACAGAAATTTTGTAAATGGAGTATCGAATATTCTTGCTCCATTAGGACATATTTTTACGCAGGCACAGCACAGTGTACAGGTATCGGTATCTGTAATTATATTGTTTTCATCGTCCATATATATTGCATGAGTAGGACATGCCGGAATACATAGCCCGCATGAGCAGCATGCGTCTGTGCTTTGTGGCGCAACTGGCTGTTTAGGTTTTATCTCTTTGTATGGAAAATTTCCTTGAACATACAGCTCTCCCGGATTGGCAACAGTGTTTATTTTGTCTATAACCTCTTTCCCGAAATGTTCGGCCATACCAATGTCATAATGGTCAGGTCTTCCTGCGGCAACAGGCATATTTTTTCTGCTGAAACTGTGTTCGCCTATGAACGTAGCTGCCGCTATAGGCCGGAACCCTCTTTTTAAGACTTCGTTCTTAAGTTCAAGCAGGGCATCATCGTAGTGTCTGTTTCCATATACCACAACTACTACGCACATAGCACTATTCCCATTTATTTCTCCCAGACGTTCGAAGAACTGAGGTGGAATGCGTCCGCCATAGACAGGAGCAACGAATACTGTCAGTGAGTTTTCTTGAAAAACGTTGATTTCGTTGTTCTTGAAAGTTATGTCCGATTCGGTAAGGTCATTTACCTTTAATCCGTCACCAATGGCACGTGCAATTTTTCTTGATGTGCCTGTAGGTGAATAATAAATCAGATTTACCGACTTTATTATATTGTTCATAAATGTGTTTTTGGGAGTTTATTACACAAATGTAAGCAAATATGTGTCAATAGATACAAAATCGCACATTTTTTTAATGTGTTTATACAAAAAAGAATAACGAACTTAATAATGATAATATGATACGGGGATTTATATCAATTGCTGAAATATAGAAAACTTAATGGTAGATACTGAGTGTGGGTTATACAAAGTGAGGTAACAATATGGTACGCTAATATTGGGGAATTCTAAAGTTGGGCACGAATATGCTTAGATACGGAGTAAAATAACAACAACTGAAGCAATGAAAGACAGAGGATTCAAATTATAAATATTATCTTTGCATATCAATCTTATTCAATGAGTTATGGACATAATTTATAACCCCGATATTATATTGGAACTATTGTTGACTGTAGTTATACTAACTGTTCCTTTTGTGTTTGTATTCATTCAAAAATAATTTGCTTGTACAGGACAGAACTTCAAATCCCATTTTTATAGTTTTAAGTATGGTAAATGAACAGCCGTCATACAATATGCTTTTTAATATAAGAAAAGCCGAATTCTTATCCATTCCAACTAAAACAGTGTTATTGGAAGAAGGTAAGATTGCTAATAGAATATACCTTATCCGTAAAGGATGTATGAGATTGTTTTTTAATGATGAAGGAAAGGATATAACCTTCCAGTTTTTCTTCGAAGGTGATTTTGTTGCTTCATTTGACAGTCTTTACAATGGCAAACCTAGTAGTCTGTAAAGTCTAAAAGTTTAGTAAAGGATACAAGTGTTTCAACTTACCCCTTGCATCTTCAGACGTAAACTGCCAATCTACTCCTTTTTGCTTTTTATTTCTATCCGTATGCCACTGTTTCAACTCTGAATTGAGTTCTTCGAGATTGTCAATTCTGCGTTTACCAAGGCATTGCTTAGACAAAGCTGACAGCTCTATTTCTGCAATATTAAGCCAACTTCCATGCTTTGGTGTATAATGAAATTCAAATCGCTTTGCCAACCTTAAGGCTTCAGCTGGTTGAAATGCCTCATAGAAGGAACTTTTGGTATGTGTGTTCAGATTGTCGCATACCATGATTATCTTCTTAGCATGTGGGTACACTTCATCTGCAAGCCATTTCATTAGCTTTGCCCAATCCAGTTTTGTTCGACGTTCCAATGCAATGGCATGACGATAGCCTGCAAGTGGTTCGGTGAACAAAAATATACTACAAGTTCCATTACGAACATATTCGCTGTCTTGTATCAACGTACCATTGCTTTTGCGTCGTCCCTTGCGAACTTCTCCTAATAATTGAAGTGGTTTTTCATCCATGCATACAACTGGATAATGCTCGTCATAAGGACGACTATATACGTCCAGTACATCTTCCATGCACGCTACAAAATCTGCACTTTGATTTTTAGGAATGCACCACTCCTCAACCAAATGTGGTTTAAGAGAGTTTTGTTTAAGAATTTTTCCAATCGTTGTGTGACTGATGCTATCAATATAATTCATTTGTACCATTCTTTCTGATAATAATCTCAATGTCCATTTACTATAACCAGCAGGAGGATTGTGACAAGCGAGAGCTATTAGATGTGCCTCAACCTCACCTGTTACTTTGCTTTCAACAGGTGGAGTTTTGCGATTCTTACGAAATATGCAATCTATGCCTTTTTTCAGATATGCCTTTTTTATTCTATTTATGGTAGTTTCTGATAGACTAAACAAATTAGCCAACTCTGTTGTCTTGCACTCGTTTACAGCAGTGTTGTTTAATTTTAGCAATATCTGAGCACGTTTTATTGTCCGCACAGGATATACTCCTTTTGAAATTATAGACTTGAGTGTTTTCTCTTCACTTTCAGAGAGTATTATCGTGTATTTTTGTTTTGGCATAGTCGAATATAACTCTTTGATTTTCAACTATAAAGATACTAAAAATATACGATATATACAAGCTAAACGCTTGATAATCAGCAGATTGAGTTATAAATATCTATTAAATCATTACAAAGCAATTTTGGTGGGAAAACATTGCCTTTTTACTAAACTTTTAGACTTTACAGACTACTAGTCTGTTTTCACTGGAAAGTATTGAGCCTTCAGAAATACTGTCTATAAAGAAAGAAGATTTTTTCCAGGAAATAGAAAGTAATACTTCTTTGAGAATACTATATGAAAAGAAAATCATAGAGCGATTCAGTTTCTATCAATACCTATTCCTGTCCCGTATCAAGAATACGCCACAACAGAGATACGAGGAACTGTTGAAAGAGTTCCCTAATATAATCCAACGGGTGCCTCAACATTATATAGCTTCCTATCTTGGTATTACTCCCGTTTCTCTATCCCGTATCAGAAATCGCCGTTAAGCTTCGTTTCTTTACAATTGTTATCGTCCGTCTCCAATAAAGTAGTGAACTTTGCAACATAATAAAATTAGAAATGTATGAAAAGAATTTTTGTAATTGACTGGATTTTAATTGTTGTATCCATTGTGTCTGCCATTTCAGGATTTGCTCTGCATATAGCCGGACATGGGAGCAGTCACGAAGTTTGGCATAATTGGGCAGTGTTTCATGTCTTTGGGAGCTTATTATTCCTTGTTGCTATAATATTCCACGTGGCAGTACACAGCGGATGGTATAAAGTAATCATAAAAAATGGAATAGGTAGAAGAAGTAAGGTTACAGTTGTTCTGTCCTTCGTGTTTTTGATGCTGTCTGTTACAGGTATTATGTTATTTAGTGTAAGCGGAGCAAACTCTCCACTCGGGCTATGGCATTAGAAAATAGGTATAACGACGACTGTCATAGCTGTTGGACACATTCTAAAGAGGTTGCCAGCTCTTTGTAAGTCCTTAAATAAAAAATAGTAAACTTCAAGTATTAGTGTCTTAAAACATAAAATTAGACCCTTTCTTCCGCGAATTATTGAATCGTTCAATTTCTAATGAGAGTGATTTCTTCAACTGAGCAGCCATAAAATCCAAAAAAGGCTGATTAGTTTCTTCTTCTTCTTGTGATTGTCGTAATGCAGAAATATATTCTTCTCTGTCTTCATTAAATATCTTTGTTGGAAGAAGGTTATAAGAAAACTGAATATAATTCATTAACAAGCGTGCAGTTCTTCCATTTCCGTCTACCCATGGATGTATAGTGACTAAGTTAAGGTGGGCATTGAAACTTAATTCGTATTGTTCACGAAATGTTTTCACACCCTTTTGTTTTTCCTGCAAAACTGTGCAGAGCTCTTCTACTTTGCCGGGAACTTTCTGATAACCCATATAAGAACAACCACCGACACCGGCTGTAACACTACACAAACGAAATTCTCCTTTGGAAGAATCAAATGTTCCGCCCATGACATTATAGGTGCTGTCTGTTGTACGCATCAGCATATCATTTAACTTTTGTAAAAATGACGATGTGATTGGCTCTTTGCTTTTAGCTTCCTTTTGGGCAAGCTCATATGCCTTTCTTAAATCTTCATTCATCAAATGATATATCAAAGGTTTTCCTTTAGCCGTCAAACCTTCATCAAAAAGCATTGCGGCTTCTGCCTCTGTGAGTGTTGAACCCTCAATTGCTGTAGAATGCGTAATAAGAGAGTAGAGGTAGTACTTCTCATAGTCCACTGCTTCACTTATATTAAGTTGCTGAAACTTTTGATATAATCGTTCAATTTCCTGCCAAACACCTTGTTCCATTGATTCTTATTTAAATAGACATATATATTTTCAAAGTTACTGCATTTGTCTTTTGTAGCCAAAGAAAAAAAGATAAGAATCGCAGACTATCTGCGCAGTCTGGGGTATTCCCCAGTAAAGCAGCAGAGGGTAAACCTCTGGTACAAATCCCCGTTCAGGAAAGAGAACGAGCCTTCGTTCAAGGTAAACACCGAACGTGAACAATGGTTCGACTTCGGTCTGGGAAAGGGCGGCAACATCATCGCACTGGCGGCACACCTCTACGCAACGGAGAGTGTTCCGTATATCCTGAAACGCATAGAGGAACAGACACCGCATGTCCGTCCCGTATCTTTCTCTTTTCACAGGCAGTCTGCCACCGAGCCGAGTTTCCAGCAGCTTGACATCGTACAGCTGTCTTCTCCTGCCCTGCTCTCTTACCTGCAGGAAAGGGGAATAAATACGGCACTGGCGAAAAGAGAATGCCGTGAGGCACACTTCACCAACAACGGTAAACGGTATTTCGCCATTGCCTTTCCGAACATATCGGGCGGATATGAAATCCGCAACCGATATTTCAAGGGCTGCATCGCACCTAAGGAAATATCACATATCAGACAATCGGGAGAGCCGAGAAAAGCATGTTACGTTTTTGAGGGGTTCATGGACTACCTTTCCTTTCTGACACTAAGGCTTGAAAGCTGTCCGCAATCCCCCGATTTCGACAGACAGGACTACATGGTCCTGAACTCTGTAGCCAATGTTTCCAAGGCTCTCTATCCGCTGGGCAGCTATGAACGCATCCACTGTTTCCTTGACAATGACCGTGCAGGAATGGAAGCCCTGCAGCAAATCAGAAAGGAGTATGACAATACCAGACATATACGTGACGCTTCACACATATACAGCGGATGCAAGGATTTGAACGAATACCTGCAAAAACGGGCAGAGACAAAGAAACAGGCCCAATCCATCAGAATGAAGACACCGCCCAATAAACCGGGAGGCTTTCGGTTATAGCCCACTATAACTACACGCTTCGCTTACGTAGTTGTGGGCTCTCCCGAGGGGATTAGGGTTTTACCCTAATGACC